>JAURXC010000295.1 GCA_030654645.1 Deltaproteobacteria bacterium
CGTCATCACGCTGCGCTCTTCACCGGGTGAACGATGGGCTGGCCGGGTGGCCCGTCTTGGCCACCAGAGCGACCGGGTCACTGAAGAGCTGCAGGTGGAGGTGGCATTCAACCAGCCGCTCAGCAATTTCCGGCTGGGAGAGCAGTCGGAAGTTTATATCACCACCGAGGCCAAAAAATCGGTTCCCTCGCTTCCCTCGGCCGCACTGGTCACAAACGGCAAAAAACGTGGAGTGTGGATTGCGGAAAATGGCCGGCTCAAGTTCCGTGAAGTCACCGTCGGCATCAGGGACAGAAATGATTTTGCCGAGATTACCGGAGGGCTTGACGGTAAAGAGCGGGTTGTCGTCGCGCCCCAACCGCAGCTGGCCAAGTTCCGGGAAGGCATGAAGGTTCGAATGCAATGAATCTTGCCATCCGCGACATACGCTACCACCGGGGCAGATTCATCCTGACTTCGATCGGGCTGGGACTCCTCCTGGGGGTTGTAATCAGCATGGGAGGCATCTACCGTGGGCTGATCGCCGATGCCCTGGCAATACTGCATGCAAACAATGCGGATATCTGGGTCGTCCAGCAGGGCACCAACGGCCCGTTTGCCGAGAGTTCACGCATCCCGGAAGAGACCCGATACAGGATCGCTGCGGTTCCCGGAGTGGCAGCGGTATCACCGGTAGCCTTTCAAACCATCCAGATCGAGCGCAACAGCAAACCGTTCCGTTTTTTCCTGATCGGCCATGATCCGGACAGCTTCGGTGGGCCGCCAAGTATAATTGCCGGCCGGAATATCCGCCAGAAGCACTATGAAATGGTGGTAGCCAAGTCCATGAAGATTGCATTGGGGGAGAAGATCCGGCTGGGGCAAAATGACTACAGCGTTGTCGGCATCTCGGAGAATATCGTCTCCTCCGGCGGCGACCCGGCTGCTTATGTGACCTTGGCGGATGCCCAGGAGATTCAATTCAAGAAGAGCAATCATGCCATCAGGAACGAAAGGGCAAAAATCGGGGCCGGGGTGACCGGGAATAAAGCACTTTCCCCGCAGCAGGCGGAGCTTCTCAAGCAGAGCATCATCGCAACGACGGAATCCACTCATACGGTCAATGCGGTCATGGTGAAACTTTCTCCGGGAGCAGACCTGCAAGAGACGCAGGAGCTGATCCAACGATGGAATCAGTTGCGGGCTATCTCCGATAAGGAGCAGACCGCGATCCTGGCCAAGGGAATGATCGAGAAAGCCAGGATGCAGCTGGGACTTTTCCGGGTAATCCTGCTGGTGATCTCGGCGGTGATCATCTCCCTGATCATCTACACTTCGACCCTGGACAAGATCCGGGTGATTGCCACCCTGAAACTGATCGGTTCGCAGAACCGGGTGATTGTCGGCATGATCCTGCAGCAATCGCTATTGATGGGGATCCTGGCCTATGCGATCGGCTATCTCACGATTCTGCTGACCTACGAGAAATTTCCCCGCCGGATCGTGTTGGAAGCTTTCGACCTGCAATCGCTGTTTGTAATCGTGATGGTGATCTGCACGCTTTCGAGCTTTGTGGGCATTCGGAAGGCACTGAAAGTCGAACCGGCGGAGGCACTAGGTGGATAAGAGCATGTATGCGATCGAAGTGGACAATCTGACGAAGATCTACGGCAAGGGCGAGACAGCCGTAACCGCGCTGCGGGATGCAAACTTCAAGGTCAGGCCGGGTGAACTGGTCGCGATCCTCGGTCCATCCGGTTCGGGCAAGACTACTCTGTTGACCTGCATCGGCCTGATCAATGAGCCGACCCATGGCAAGGTGGTTATCGACGGCACTACCGTCGCCGATGAAGGCTGGCAAAGCGGCATCGACCTGAAAAAGATGCGCCGCGAAAAACTGGGCTTCATCTTTCAGGCCCACAACCTGATCCCGTTTCTGACCGCACAGGAAAACGTGATGGTGGCGCTGGAGATTAACGGGCTGACGCGGGCTGACGCCAAAAAAAGGGCCGGCGAACTGCTGGATGCTCTCAACCTCGGGCACCGGCTCAACAACTATCCAAGCGCCCTTTCCGGCGGCGAATCCCAGCGGGTGGCGATCGCACGGGCACTGGCCAACCGTCCCAGGGTGATCCTGGCCGATGAGCCGACTGCGGCGCTCGACACGGAAAACGGCAAAAATGTGATGGACCTGTTGAAAAAACTGGCGGTGGAAAACCATTCCGCCATCATGGTCGTCACCCACGATCACCGCATGGTGGAGAATTTCGACAGGATTCTGCAGGTCAGCGACGGCAGGATTGCCGGTGAAGTCAATAACGGAGGAAGTCAGCAGGCCGGGCAGATCGCCTCGCCGGTTTAATCGAGCCACAGAGCCTTTAATCCTGTGCAGAAGTCAGAAATATGTAACCTGCAGCAGCGGTGCCAGAGAATTTCGATTTGCACCGGTCGTGTCGTTGATTTCGATCAACCCAGGAGTAACAATCCCCAAATCTTCCATAATGCGGACCTGAAAATTCAATAGCCCCAAGCGTTGCGCCTCTACCATCAGAGGCGTCACATCGATCGTCACATGCCCGCCGAAATCCGCCTGGGAAATCGGCGGAACAACCGTGGTTGTCGCCAGCGCCGGCTGGAGAGTACGGTCAAAATCAGATCCGAGCAGGCTGGCGGGCGGGAAGGAGACAAGATCGACACGCACCGGAATCGTGCTGGTCAATGGTTGGGGAACGATACTGCTGATGACTATATCCAGAAAGGCTGAATCAATGATGGCGCTCCCGGGAACACCGTTCGCACCGGTCAGCGGGAAAGCCAGAAACGCCCGGTATTCCACCTCGCTGGCCGGGTGAATGCCGGCAAAAACACTCTGGGTATTGCCCTGGGTTACTATAAACGCACCAGTGACGGGATCTTTCTGAATATCACCATCGAGGACCGGGTCACTCAGGATCGTTGTGACAAATAACTGCGGCGAACTGCCATTGCCACCACTTCCGCAAGCAGCCAGGGCCAGAATCATCAATACAGCTGACATCGCCAGTAGCATCCTTTTCATGGCGGCCTCCCTGCAAAATTTATTTTAGCTACACAGATGATTATCCGACTTTCGGGAAAGGGTTACAAGATCCTTGCCGCCAACAGGGCTGGATTCCACTGACGCCTATCACGGAAGAAGCTCTTCAGGCGCCAGCGGGAATCCGCCGGCCACTCTATTGACATAATTCATATTATCATATATATTGATTTCAAATTAAATCGGAGTTGGAAATGAAATCATTTGTACAATCGCTCGCACTTCCTTTAGACACCCCCTCAAAACCTCTGTATCGCTGGTTGCTGGCCCTGTTCATGCTCTCTGTCATCGCTGTCGGCTGGAAGTACCCGCTGCTCGGCTTCGCCGTGCCGGTAGCGATGTTGACCGGCATGGCCGGCGGCATCTTTCGCGGTCGCTACGTCTGCGGCAATTTCTGTCCGCGCGGCAGTTTTTATGACACGGTTTTCAGTTTCGTCGGAGGCAACAAACCGATTCCCGCGCTTTTGCAGTCATCCGGTTTCCGCTGGGGAGCCATGGCAGGGCTGATGAGCTTCATGGTCTGGCGGATTGCCCAGAATGCCGGTGACTGGCAGCACTGGGGAACGGTCTTCTGGAGCATGTGCCTGATCACCACCGCGGCGGGGATCCCGCTGGGAATCGCCTACCGCTCCCGCAGCTGGTGCTCCTTCTGTCCGGTAGGCACGGTGGCCGCCGCAATCGGAGGCGACAAGTTCCAGCTGGCAATTTCCCACGACTGCCGCCAGTGCGGCATCTGTGAAAAGCAGTGTCCGATGGGACTCTCAATCTCCGAACATCGCGATGCCGGTGTGCTTCCCCATAAGGACTGCATCAAATGTTCATCCTGTGTGGACGCCTGCCGGAGCGAGGCGCTCTCCTGGCCGGAATCAAAGGCCATGGAGTGACGTGTACACAAAAAAGAAGGGGTGGATTCCACGACGGAATCCACCCCTTCCAGTTAAGTTCCTCTGAGTATGAGCTACAACCTGAACTGACTGACCAATCCCTGCAGTTCCCCTGCTATGATTTTGAGTTGATTGGCCGCAGCAGCCGACTCATGGGCGCCTCGTGCCGTCTGCTGTACGACCTCGGTGATCTGCATCATATTGCTGCTGATTTCCGAAGTCGTGGCGGTCTGCTCCTCGGCCGCGGTTGCGATCTGGTTGACCTGGGTCTGTAGTGAACCGATCTGATTGATAATATCGGTAATGGCCTCGCCCGATTTGGCCGCTTCCACGGTTCCGCTCTCGACCTCTTTGACCCCCTGCTCCATCGCCGTAACCGCGCCCCTGGTTTCCGCCTGGATCGCCTTGATCATCTCGCCGATCTCACGGGTAGCCCTGGTGGTACGCTCTGCCAGCGCCCTTACCTCATCGGCAACAACCGCAAACCCGCGCCCTTGCTCACCGGCGCGGGCAGCTTCTATGGCAGCATTCAGCGCCAGCAGGTTGGTCTGGTCGGCAATATCCTCGATCGTACCGACTATCTGACCGATCTGGTCGGAACGCGCTCCTAGACTGGCAACGGTTTTAGAAGTTTCGTTGACCCTTTCGGCAATTTTATACATGCATCTGACCGTGTACTGTACCACTTGAGAACCGGATTCCGCCGATTCGTTGGCCCGGTTGGCCGACTCGGCCGCCATCTGGCAGTTCCGGGCGATGTCGCCGGAGGTGGCCGACATCTCCTCTCCGGCGGTGGCCACGGTTGCAGCCTGGGAAGCCACTTCCTCGGCGCCGGTAGCCATCTGTTCAGAGGTGCTGTAGACCTCGCCGGAAGTATTGGTTACCCGGTTGGAAGCCGCCTCTATCTTGCCGATCATTGTTCTCAGGTTTTCCACCATGGCCACAAAAGATCCGGTCATTTCACCGATTTCATCGCTGCCGGACTGCTTCAGAGCCACCCTCAGATCACCGGAGGCGATCTTGTTGGACTCGTCCGCCAGTTTGCGGATCGGCGCCGATATGATTCCGGCAAGCAGCAGGCCTAGTACGATTGCAGCCGCGACACAGACGATAATGGTTCCGATGATCCAGTATCTTGCTGACAGATAGAGAGCGTCAGCCTCCTTGACCTCGTCAACAGATTCCTTTCGATTGTACTCAATCAAGTCATTTACATTTTTTTGCGAGGCATCGTAACTTTTCTTGCTGACCGAACGCATGTACCTGGTCGTTTCTTCAAGGTCGCCGCCTTTGGCGATCTCGTAGGTTTTTGCGGCATCCTTGTAGTAAACGGCGACAAGGCCCTTCAAATCACCCAACATCTTTTTCTCGTCAGACGTCAGCGGCAACTTCTCCAGCTCCCCGAGCGCCTGCCCCGCTTTTTCAGCTGTTTCGGTGAGTCTTTTGACATAGCGCTGATACTCCTCTGGGGTGGTTTTGGTGCAAACCTGAAGTTCTCCCCGACGATTGAGGTTCAGCTGGCTGTCCACGACCCCCAGGCTGACCACCGAAGGCAGCAGGTTCTTGGCAATATCCTCCGATTTGTCATAGACCCTGCCGATCTGAACCAGGGAAAATATGCCCAGCAGTATCGTCAGAATGGTGATTACAAAAAAAGCCGACAGTATCTTGCTGCGAATCTTCATGCTGGAAAACATAGGACCTCCATTGAGTGAGCATTACAGTATCCCGTCGAAGCTGTCCCGCTCATCATCCGAAAACATTCGGTCCACATCCATGATAATCAATAGTCTCTCGGCATGGTTAAATACTCCGGTGATAAATTCCCTGCCGATACCGCCGGACATGATCATTGACGGCGGTGGCTGGATTTCGCTGCTGTGAATGCGAATCACCTCCGAAACCGCATCGACGATGAAGCCGGTCAGGGTTCCGACCACGTCCATGATGATGATGCGGGTATGACCGCTGTTTTCACTTTCCATCAGTCCGAAGCGCTTGCGCATCGAGATGATCGGAATCACCTTGCCGCGCAGGTTGATGATCCCCTCCACATGCTGCGGCGTGTTGGGCATCTTGGTGATGGTCGGCATGCGGATAATTTCGCGCACCTTCAGGACTTCAACTCCATATTCCTCGTCGGCCAACATGAAACTTACCAGTTGGATCAACTCGTCGTGCTGCGTTGCATGATCTACTTTTACCAATGCGTTTGATGACATGACGTTTCTCCTGTTGGTGGTATATTAAATAGGACTGCCAGTTGCTGAAGCACTGGCGCACGATTTCATCTTTATAGTATCACAGTTTGCCGACTGCACTATTAGCACAGAAACATTTGATCATAAAACCGTTTTTTTAATGTGAACATAAAAACTTCAGTCTTGACAACAGATGCCTCTGAAACTACATCATTGAACAAGAGAGCAGTTGAGATGCACGGGAGGCGCCCTCTGATGTCGCACATTGACCAGAACATATCCCGGCGTTTGATTTTCGCCATTGTCTTGACCGCCGTCACGCTGATTGCGGAAGTTATCGGTGGTATCTGGTCCAACTCCCTGGCGCTGCTGTCCGATGCCGGGCATGTTTTCCTGGATCTGTTTGCCCTGATTCTATCCCTGGGCGCGATCAAGTTGGCGGCGCATCCTCCCGGAGAGCGCCATTCCTTCGGCCTGCATCGCGCCGAGGTACTGGCTTCGCTGGTCAACGGCTTGACCGTGCTGCTGATGGCGCTCGCTATCCTCTACGAAGGAAGCAAACGCCTGGTTACTCCTGAGGAGGTACGGACGCTCCCGATGCTGATTGTCGCCGTTCTTGGATTGTTTGCCAACCTGCTGGCCGCCAAGGGGCTGCATGGCCATGCCCATGACGACTTGAATGTACGAAGCGCATTCCTGCATGTGCTTGGAGACGCGGCGGCCTCGCTTGGTGTTATATGCGGTGCGGTGCTGATGCGGTACACCGGTTGGTACCAGGCCGATCCTCT
>JAURXC010000298.1 GCA_030654645.1 Deltaproteobacteria bacterium
CGGCCAGAATGATGCCGGCGCCATTGCCACCGATCACCAGTCCGGCGGCCTTCCCGCGTTGCTCACTGCGGAACCAGCAGGTAACCAGCGCCATCATCGGGATGTTGGCAAAACCACCCCCCACCCCCACCAGCGTATAGAGAAAGATTACCGTGAAGAAGTTGCTGCTGGCACTGATACCGAGCATGCAGAGGCTGAGCAGCAACAGTCCGGATGCAATTGTGGCGCGCGGCCGCAGCCGGCGCATCACCGGCGGCGCCAGTATCACCGACAGCAGGTAACCGACGAAATTGGCGGTGCCGATAAAGCCGATCCGGTCGTAAGAGAGCTTGAGTCCAGCCTGCATCCCCGGAATCAGCATCGCATAGGCATAGCGGGCCAATCCGAAACAGGAGAAGAGCACCAGCGAGCCGACGGCGACGATGATCCAGCCGTAGTGGAGGCGGGCAGGGAGCGATGCTTTAGTGTTGGGTTCGTTGGACACAATATTGGCTCAGTTCCCGGAAAAAATTGGGTAAATATTTACCACAGAAGATGAACATGACGTGAGGTGTTTCTGTTTACGTCACAATTCAGAATACGATAATTATCTCATCTGATATTTGCATCATGTGGTCACTCCAACGCCATTAAATAGGCAACCGACCGGTTAGTTCAATTGATTTATCACTCAATCCAGCCACACATGATGGCAATGCCGCTTATTAGCGATACTAGCAGCCAGAGCGAAACACCCTGGGCCAGCGGCCTGATTCCGGTCCTGGACAGCACCGCCCTGGTCAGGCCGCAGCCGATCAGGAACAGGGTCACCACCAGGCTCTGCCTGGCGATGCCGTTCAGCACGTGCCAGACCTGCTCGAATTGCGGCAGCACCGTTTTAAAGGCAGCTGCGGCAATGAAACCGATGATGAAGAGAGGCAATTTGACTCTTCCTTCAGATTTGGTGAACCAGGCGGCCAGCAGGGCGGCAGGCATGATCCAGAGCGCCCTGGTCAGTTTGACCGTTGTAGCGATGGCCAGCGCCAGCCCGCCATAGGCTGCAGTTGCTCCAACCACGCTGCTGGTGTCGTGGATAGCCAGCGCGGACCAGAGCCCGAACTGCCGCTGCCCCATGCCCAACAGGTGTCCCAAGGGGGGGAACAGGAGCAGGGCGATGGAATTGAGGGTAAATACGGTCGCCAGGGCAACGCCGCTTTCCTCGGACTCCGCCCTGATCACCGGGGCCATGGCCGCAATGGCGCTGCCGCCGCAGATCGCGGTCCCGAAAGAGATCAGGGTGGCGATTCGTCCGGGCATCTTGAAAAACCTGCCCAAAAGATATCCGGCTCCCATGGTAAAGCTGATGCTGATGGCGGTATACAGAAAGGCGTCTTTGCCGGTTTGCAGGATTTCCGGCAGGTTCAGGCCAAATCCCAGGCCAACCACCGAACTCTGCAGCAGTCGCCGGCTCCAGGTGGATGTGGTTGCGCCCCAGGGGTTGCCGATCACGATCCCGAACGTAATGCCGGCTAGCAGTGCCATGGGAGCGCTGACCACGGGTAAACAGCAGCACAACAAAAGTATCCAGAAAAATAACGTCAAGCGGTGATTGTTTTCCAATTGCGACTCCTCTTTCAGCCACGATGATTGACAGCATAGTCAATATTGAATATAAATAAAAACGAATAATATTGATAAAACGCATCAATTGGATTGAACAATGGGCCTGACAATTCGCCAGCTGGAAATTTTCGAGAAGATTGCCGCTACCGGCAGTGTAACCAGGGCGGGCGAGGAATTGCTTCTGACCCAGTCGGCGGTCAGCATGGCCTTGTCGCAGCTTGAACAGCAGAGCGCCAATCCCCTGTTCGAGCGCTCCGGCCGGCGTCTGATTTTGAATGAGAGCGGCCGGTTCCTGCTCAAGCATGCCCGGGAGATACTGCAGGCCGTCAAGCTGGTGGAGATGCAGCTTCAGGGGGACAGCGACCAGTTGGCGGGTGAATTGCTGGTGGGAGGAAGCACCACCATCGGGAATTACCTTTTGCCGGCACTCCTGGGAGCCTTTGCCAGGCAGTACCCCAGGACCAGGGTGCAGTTACGGGTGGGCAACACCCGCCAGGTGGCAGAATGGCTTGAAGCCGGTGATCTCGATATCGCTTTTGTCGAGGGGCCGTGCCACGGCAGGGGGAGTGTCGCCGTGCCGTGGCGTGATGACGAGCTTGTGGTGGTGGCAGGGTCTGAACACCCCTGGGGCGTGGCCGGGAACGCCACGCCGGAGATGCTGGCTTCGGCCCCCTGGATCATGCGGGAGAAAGGTTCCGGTACACGCGAGATATTTGAAGATGCCATGGAAGAGGCCGGGATCGGCTATTCCATAGCGCTGGAATTCGGCCATACCGAGGCGATCAAGAACGGCGTTGCCTCCGGGCTCGGGGTCAGCTGTCTATCGCGCGTTGCCGTTAATCGCGAGCTTGAGCACGGTTTGCTTGTTGAAGTGGGCAGTCCGCTCAAGTTGGGGCGTTCGCTCTCGCTGCTGAAGCGCAGAGATGGTTTATGCACGGCCCTGATGGGCGCATTTTTAAAGGTGGCGGGCGGGAATCTGGTCAGTTGACGCCAACCTGGCGTCAGTGCGGTCTTCAGCCACCGCTGAAACAACCAGCGGCACCTGCAGCGGATGATGAGCTTACCGCTGAAGAAAACGCGGAAAATTCCTTCCTGACGTCGAAAGAACCGCACTCGGGACACTCTGGTGAAGCTACGGTTGAGGATTTCTGCAGCTTTTCAAAGCGGTGGGCACATTTAAGA
>JAURXC010000313.1 GCA_030654645.1 Deltaproteobacteria bacterium
TACCGCCTGGATTCGATCATGGCGGGAGACATCGCCGAGATAGCCGATGCGCTGCGGGCGCATTACCAAATGGAAGCGCTGAAGGCGCAGAGCGAGTCATAACGGCACACTTTTCAGCTAACTACAAAAACGCTGTTAGCCACAGAGGACACAGAGAACACAGAGGAATCATTCAAAAAAACATTTTTATAGTTTCACCCAGTTGGTGAGAGGGAATTCTTTTGTATCTGGTTGATTTTTCTCTGTGATCTCTGTGCTCTCTGTGGCCAAATGCTTTTTCCAGGTTGATCTCCGCCTCACCCCAGCAAAAAGTCAAAATCCTCCCTGGTCAGACCGGCGCCTCCGTCGGCCGCCCCCTCATCCAGTATCGCCTTGTACAGCTTCAGCTTCTGCTCCTTCAGCAGCATCATCTTCTCCTCGATCGTGTGGCGCATCACCAGACGGGTAATCGTGACCTGGCGGGTCTGCCCGATGCGGTGGGCGCGGTCGGAAGCCTGGTTCTCGACGGCCGGGTTCCACCATGGGTCAAGATGATAGACATAGGTGGCGCGGGTCAAGTTGAGCCCCTTGCCCCCCGCTTTCAGGCTGATCAGGAATACGATCGGAATCTCGGAGTTCTGGAAGGAGTTCACCAGATTTTTTCTCTGCGGCACCGGCGTGGAGCCGTCCAGGCGCAGATAGAGGAAGCCATGTTTTTTCAGCCCGGCTTCAACGATATCGAGATAGCTGGTGAACTGCGAGAAAACCAGCGCGCAGTGCCCTTCGTCACGCAGCTCGTCCAGCTGTTCCAGAAGGAAGTCCAGCTTGGGAGATGAGTCTGGAGCGCCCGGCAGCGCCAGCACCGGAGCCAGGCAGATCTGCCGCAACCTCAAAATAGCGGTCAGCGCGATGATGCGGGCCTGACCGGGTGAACGGTTGGCAAAGGCCTCTTCGATCTGTTTGCGCACCTCTTCGACGGTACGCTGATAAAACACCTTCTACCTGGGTGACAACTCCAGGTGAATATCGGTTTCGATCTTGTCCGGCAGGTCGGCCACGATCAGCTGTTTGTTGCGCCTGAGCAGAAACGGGCGCGTCCGGTTCAGCAGCGTGTCGATCCCCACCTGCCCCCTGTTTCCGATGGTGCGGCTGAATTCCTCGGGTGTCCCCAAAAGACCGGGCAGACAGAGATCCATGATCGCATAGTACTCTTCGACGCGATTCTCCACCGGAGTACCGGTCAGAGCCAGCTTGAAGGCGCCGTTCAGCCTGCGCACCGCGCCGCTGGTGGCCGCTTGCAGGTTCTTGACGGTCTGGGCCTCATCGAAGATGATCACATTGAATCGCAACGCGGCCAGTTTTTCGATGTCGCGCTGGACGATGCCATAGCTGGTCAGGATAATATCGCAGCCGGCAAAAGCGTCGGTCGAACGCCCCGATCCGGTATAACTCATCAGCGATGCGCCGGGGAAGAACCTGATAAGCTCACTCTCCCAGTTGAACAGCAGCGATGGCGGCACAACAATCAGATGCGGCATATCCGGCCCGGCTCCGGAAATGATCGTTCCATCGGCGATTCCGGCCAGAAGCGAGATCCCCTGAACGGTCTTGCCCAATCCCATGTCATCGGCCAGACAGGCTCCAAAGCGGTGTTCGTAGAGGAATCCGAGCCAGCGGTATCCGTCGCGCTGGTAGGGGCGCAATGTGGCAATCAGTCCGCTCGGCAGCGGACGCTCGGAAACGGTGGCAAAGTTCAGCAGGCTCTCCATCACCCTGGCATCGTCCGGCGCAAGGCGCACCGTGACTCCATGCCGGCGTAACTGCAGCCAGTCCAGAATCTGCAGACGCGGGATGCGAACCGCCTGCTGCTCCCCCTTTTTGCGGCGCTTGCCGGGAGCAGCCGTACCGACCAGCATTGCCAGTATCCGTGCGTTGATATCGTCGAGAAGGATCATCCGGCCATCGCGCTGCAGGATGCCGACCGTTGCCAGACGTTGCAACTCCTCCTCTTTCAGCAACTCGCCGTCGCAGCGGATCTCGGGACGCAGTTCAAACCAGTCCAGCGAGCTGCTGGTGGCATCCAGGGCAAAGTCCCAATTCGCGGTCTGAAGAGGCTCATTCCCCAGCAGCAGCAGAAATCCGCTCCGTTGGAGCCGGCCGGCCAGTTCCGGCAGCAATGCCAGCAAATCATCACGCCTGACGTTGATTTCACCCGGACGGCTGCCGCTATCAAAGGCATCCACTCCAAACAGTTCATAAAGAATTTGCAGCATGCGGATCTGCGACAGACGGTCGTCCCTGGCAAAAACCCAGCCGTCATTGGCGGCTTGCACCATCAACGGCTGCCGTATGCTCTCCTCGGCCATTGCCGTCAATAACTGGCGCGCATCGCTTTTGACCCGGCGCTTGACGTAGTCCGGGCCACTGAGCGCGTTTTTGATTACGTTCTTGCGGGCAGAGGGAGTTTCAGCGGAGGCCAGTTCAAAGCAGGTTTCCATGATCGTGCGCACCCGTTTTTTTGCCTTGAGCGGCCCGGACAGGCCCAAACGGTAGCGCGGATCGAAAAAGAGGAACAGATCATGGGCAAAGCTGTACAGGCGGGTCTCGCATGCCACCAGCGGAACCATTTCAATGACAGGCGTTTCCAGTGTGGCCGGCAATTCCAGCAGATAGGTCGGCAGCACGCACTTGGAAATATCGGCAACAGCGGCATCGTGAAAAAAAATCACCGACTCGCTGAATTTGGGCAGCATCCGCGAATCCAGCCTCAAGGCCAGTGCATTGAATTTTTCCGGCGTCACAACAATCCGGTTTGCTCCGTGTTGCAGCGGCACCTGCTCAGTGGAATCAAAATCATCATAGCCGTCATCGAAGTCGTCATCAAAATCGTCATTTAAGTTGCCATCCCCGTCAAAATCGCCGAAGTCGTCATACTCCTCCTCGTTCAGCAACTTGTCCTGGATGTTGTCCCAAACCGTCCAGACTTCCCTGTTCAACAACGGGTGAATCGTGCCCGCTTCCGGATCGAGCAGCAGTTCATGGGCTGTAATGATGTTATCGGGCAAGGGGGTATTGCCGTCGATCGTGCGGGATATCACTATCCGCCCGGCAGCCAGCGCAAAGGTGAGACAGGCGCGCTTCGGCAAATCGGCGCGGATAGCCAGGGGGGTCTCGACACCGGACAGGTCGCGGTACACGATCGGATAGGAACCGTTTGTCAATGATATGAAGGTGGAAAGGTACTGGATTTTTGATTCGTAATAAGGCAATCGTTGCAGGTATTCGGCAATATCGGCAGGCACACCGTTTGTCCAGCGGTGGAGCTGTTCCGAATCATGCTTGATCGAGCCACGCAGCCTGCCGAAACAATCTTCCAATACCAGCCTGATCCGTTTTCGATCCAGCGGGATTGCGATCGGAGAAGAGTTACCGGCCGGAACGGGAAAGTCTTCATCGGCCATTCTCGAGCGGCTCATCAATATTGGCGGGCGTGGGTCAACGACATCGTTTATCTGTTCAAGCGGGGCCAGGTCGGAAATTCCCGCCAGGTCTGCCAGAGCCCGCAACACCTGACCGCTGATCCTGACGTGGGGAAAAGAACCGGGTGACAGCAGACGTTTAAGCTGAATCCAGGTGATGACGGTATGCGAACACTGCGCATCCGGTGTCCAGTGCCGACAGTCGCAATAAATCGAGATCCGGCCATATTCGCTTATCGTAACATTCGCGCCATCCGTGCAGACCAGCGTCAGAATAGTTTTATCGGGGGTATTCCATTCGGCACGGACAACCATGCTTACATCGCATTTATTGATGGCCTGCATGATGTGTGACCTGGAAGCCAGCAGATAGAGCTCGCCCGGTAATACTTGCTGAAGCAGCTTCAATGGGGTAGGTAGTTGGGGATGTGGCGCGGAATCATTCATCATGGATTTGTAACATTTTCACCGGTAGCAATCAAGCAAGAGAAAACATGAACATGGCAAAGACGGTGAAATAGCGGCGATAAATCGTTTATCAGCCAGGGATTGCACTTTTAATTTTCTTCAGTTTGTGCTACCTGTCAGACATGTCCGGTCTACTTGACAACTATAAACAGCTGGTGGCCAGAATCGATGCGCTCTGCAGTGCGATAGAAGCGTCGCTGGCCGATCAGATCACCTGTTCGGAGGGGTGTAGTTCCTGCTGCACCGCGATAACGCTTTTCCCGGTGGAAGCCGCCGCGCTTCGCGGCGCGCTGGAGGAGCTGCCGGAACAGGAAGCTGAAGTGATTCAGCAACACGTTGACCTCCACGCCGGCAGCGAACGCTGCCCTCTGCTGTCGCACCACCGCTGCCTGCTGTACCGGGCCCGCCCGATCATCTGCCGCACCCATGGACTGCCGATCATCTACACCGAGGGGGACATCCGCAAGAGCGACTGTTGTCCGCTCAACCTGAGCGAAGCCGAATCAGTCAGCGGCTCGAGCGTGATCGACCTGGACAAGCTGAACACGCTGCTGGTCGCGGTCAATTCCCTCTACCTCTCCAAGTCGGAGACCGCGGAAACCGCGGAACGCCTGACAATCGTCGAAGCACTCACCAAACGGCAATAAAACAACTATTTCAGGCTGGAGATATAGCTGCGTACCCCTTCCAGGATGCCTTCGGCGGCCATTTCCTGGTAAGAGGCTTCTTTGAGACGGGATTCTTCCTGGGCATTGGAGAGAAACGCGCTTTCAACCAGGATGCTCGGCATTGTCGCTCCCACCAGAACGTAAAATGGACCCTGCTTGACACCCAGATTCTTGACATCGCTGTAACGCGCGCGGATTTTCTTGTAGAGAGACTTCTGCACTTCATCGGCCAGATGAGCGGAGTCATTCAGCTTGTAGTTGGCCATCAGATCGAACAGAATCGCCTGCAGCACGCTGACCTTTTCCAGTGAAGTCCCGTTCTCCTTGGCGGCCAGTTGCGCCACCTTGTCGGTTTTGGCCAGGTTCAGGTAATAGGTCTCGATGCCGGCCGCCGAACGATTGGGGGCGGCATTGGCATGCACCGACAGGAACAGGTCGGCATTGACCTTGTTGGCAATCGCGGTGCGTTCCTCCAACGGGATGAAGACATCGGTCGAACGTGTCATCACCACATCCAGACCCAGTTCTTCCTTTAGTAAAGCCCTCAGCTTGAGACCTATCGCCAGCACGACGTCCTTTTCCTGGATGCCGCTGGGTCCGACCGCTCCCGGATCATGGCCGCCATGCCCGGGATCGACGACGACACGGCGGATCTTTGAGATCACCGTTCTTCTGGCAGGCTTGGACTTCTTTTCGACAACCGGCGGCGGCTCTTCCAGTTTCGGCACCACCATCTTTTCCGGCATGATGCTGATCGAGTCTTCCAGGCGGGAGATTTCGGTACGCCGCTCACCGCGCACATCGATTATCAGGCGGGCCGGGTCTGAAAGTGGAAAGACCTTGAAGTCCTTGATATTCTCCGTGTCAAGTACCACCCTGACCACGTCGGTCTTATACTGTCCGACGCGCGCCCCCTTCAGCAATCCATCGCCAATCGTGATATCCCGTACGCCCTTGCCCAGCCTGGTGCGATTCAGATCGATGTAGACACGGCCCGGCTTGCCGGGACTCCCCTTGCCCAGTTCATGGGTTTCCCAGGTAACATCCCGGTCCAGTTCGAGAGAAACCCGCGTATAATCCGGATTGGACCAGTGTTTCATCTCATTCAGGGTCGCGGAGGGACGGATCGAAGCCGAGGTATGCTCACTGAAAACATTTTTTTTCTTCTTGGCTGCAATGGCCGGCAAAGGAAGCATCAGACACGCAACAAAGAGGCAGATCAGTATGTGAAAGTATCGGTTCATGGGGTCGCTTGTCGTATCAACGGTATAAGATAGAAAAAGTAACTTGCCTTTTTATCAGAAATATCCGTATTTTTCAACTGTTACGTTCTTTTTCATTTATGTGGTTATTACGGGATGGAGTACTGCGTGGAATTTGGTGTGGCAGTGAGTCATGACGGATCGCATTCCTGAACACATTGATCCGCCATTTTGCAGAGAGCATGGTGTAGTAGGCCGGCAGGGCTTGTTCAGGCGGCTTCAGAGAGATCGCTTCCTCCACTGATCACCTGCGCGATCTTCTCCTTCATATCATGTATCTGGAATGGTTTCTGTATAAATCCGGCCGGCCTGTCGTTTATGAAACGCTCGGACACATCTTCCATATTGCATCCGCTGCTAAGAATGACAAGCACATCCGGCCGTATGCGTCTCAGCTCCTGAAAAGTAAGCACTCCATCCATCACCGGCATTGTCAGGTCGAGGATCACCAGAGCGATATCGTGGCCAAGGTCACTCAAGGTCTTCAATGCCTGGTTTCCATCAGCCACGCCAATCGCCTCGTAACCGAGATGCGTGACGAATTGCATGCACAGCTCACGCACATGATCCTCATCATCCACGACCAGTACCTTTCCATTCAAAACGGTGGGGATACTGACATGAACGGCCGCTTTGTCAATTTCCGACGGCGCTTCCACGTCTCTGCATTCGGGAAACAATACCCTGAAGGTTGAACCGTTCCCAACTTCACTTTTTACATGAATGGCGCCGTTTTGTGAGCGGACAATCCCCAACACCGCGGCCATGCCCAATCCGCGCCCCGTGAATTTGGTGGTAAAGAATGGTTCGAAAATCCTCTGCCGGGTCTCTTCGTCCATTCCGCAACCATTGTCCGATACTTCCACGTAAACAAATCTGCCAGCCGGTGGTTTTTCCTCAAGCCTGCTAAGGTTCAAACAGGCTTCATCGCATTCCTGCATGCCTGTACGAAGCACAATGGTGCCGTAGCCGTCGCCAATAGCCTCGGATGAGTTGATCAGCAGGTTCATGATTACCTGCTGGATCTGCCCCTCATCGGTTTTTATCGGCAGAGCAACAGGTGGCGTGACTATTTCGAGATTGATTGTTCTTGTAACCGATGCTCTGAAAAAGTTGGCGTTTGCACGGACAACATCATTAATATCCACCTCCTTCAGGACAAACAAGCCTTTACCGGCGTAATCCAGCATCTGCCGTGTAAGATTGGCCGCATGCCGGCCGGCCTGCATGGCGTGCTCGATGCTTGCACTGGCCTGCGAATCACCGGCTACTCGCATCAACGCAAGTTCCATATTACCCAGGATAACGGTCAAAAGGTTGTTGAAATCATGGGCGATACCGCCAGCCAGAACCCCCAGGCTTTCCAGCTTTTGAGCATGCAGGATCTTGCGTTCATAATCCAGGTGTTCCAGCTCCGCTTTCCTTAACTCGGTAATGTCCCGGGCGACGCCGAAGATTCCGCTGACCTTGCCCTGCTGATCGTACAACGGACCTTTGGTAGAGAGAAAGACCAACTGTTCCCCGTCCACGGAAGTAAGTCGCTCCTCGTAGGTCATGGTCTTTCCGGCATCCATTACGGCACGGTCACCGGCCATCATGATCCTGGCTTCATCAGCCGGAAAGAGAAAGGTGTCGTCCCGGCCGTATACTTCACAGGCACTCTTGCCCGTCACACGGGATGCCGCGGTATTAAAGAGGCGGTAACGTCCTTCCAGATCCTTGACGTAGACCGAATCCGACGTTCCTTCCACGACGACCCGCAACAGCTCCCTGCTTTCGCGCAGTTCCACTTCCGAACGCTTGCGCTCGGTGATGTCCCGCTGGATATGAACGGCCTTGACCACCTTCCCGCTTTCATCCCTGATCGGCGAGGTAAACACCTCCAGATGGTTCTTTTCACCTGAAGAGCTGCAGTGAACGTGTTCAGCCATGGCATGATCATCGCGGGACATGGTTTCCAAGAGGGCGCAGGAGTCGCCAAGCGGAGTACATGGAGACGATCTGTTGTGCAGGATTTCATGGCAGGTTTTACCAATCACCTGTTTTTCCGTAAGGTTGATCTCTTCCAGAAAAGCCTGATTGGCGCCTACGATATTCAAGGTTTCAACATCGATGATGGAGATGGGATCGCCGATGCTGTCCAGCACGGTGCGGTTGAATTCGTACATTTCCTTAAGTTCCTGTGTACGCTCGGCCACCCTCTGTTCAAGTGATTCATTAAGCGCCTTGAGATCCTCCTCGGCCTTTTTCAGCGCTACAAATGTGTTTTGGGACATGTTGATAAAGATGAAGACACAAACCGCGCCGCCCAGAAACACCCCTCCGGTTACCGTCTCAAGCGGGAAAGTCAGATTGAAGGAGAGCACCGCCACGAAAAACAGGTACCCCAGAAGAAAAAAGGTCATCAGATTGAGGATGAAAAGCCATTTGCGACGGAGGCGGCCACAGACACTTTTCCAGATAACCCTTGCCGGCTGAAACGACAGCGAGAGGAACACTGCTCCAATCAAAACCATAAGTATGGAAATATTTCTCATCGTCGTCACCACCGTAAAATAGGTCGATTCATCCGCTATTTAGCGTAACAACAGCAGGCATAGCGCTTAGCGGTTCACAGTTATTTATCCGAGCCGATTGCAATAATGCGATTCCGGCCGGGTCAAGTAGCCGGCGATATGTTTTATAACGCTAATTAAGCAATTTACATGCCCGGTTTGCAAAGGTTCTGACTGAGGGAATATTCACAGAGATGCAAGGAAATTAACCGCGGAAAAAAGCAGAATATTGGGATACAGTTATTTAATTAAAAACAGTTCCGGCAGAAAGCCTATGCCATCCGCTTCAGTTCATCCAGCAGATTGAGCGCCTCCAACGGAGTCAGGGTGGCGATATTGAGTTTCTTCAGACGTTGCCGCAACAGATCCTCACCGGTTTCAAACAGCGAGAACTGGCGCAGATCCTGTTTGGAAGGGCTCTTGCGGCTCTTGGCCAGGCGCGGCGCGCCCTCCTCGAACTCACCGCTTTCGAGATTCTGCAGAATTTCCTTGGAACGCTCGATTACGTCGGCCGGCATTCCGGCCAGGCGGGCCACCTGGATTCCATAGGAGTGCGACGCTCCGCCCGGGATGATCGTGCGCAGGAAGATGACCTGGTCGTTCCACTCCCTGACCGCAACGGTGTAATTTTTGATCCGTTCGCGGGTCGTCGCCAATTCGGTCAGTTCGTGGTAATGGGTCGCAAAGAGGGTCCGGGCGCGGCACGAGGGGGTGTCGTGGATATATTCCGCAACGGCCCAGGCGATCGAAACCCCGTCAAAAGTCGATGTTCCACGGCCGATTTCATCCATCACGATCAGGCTCTTCGGAGTCGCGTTACGCAGGATGCCGGCCGCTTCCATCATCTCCAGCATGAAGGTGGACTGGCCGCGGGCCAGGTTGTCGCCGGCGCCGACACGGGTGAAGATACGGTCGGCGATCCCGATGCGGGCCGATGTGGCCGGAACGAAGCTCCCCGACTGGGCCATCAGACAGATCAGCGCCACCTGACGCATGTAGGTCGATTTACCGGCCATGTTGGGACCGGTGATCATCAGCAGCTGGTTGTCGTCACCGTCCAGCAGCGTATCGTTGGGAACGAAGCGTTCGCCCAGCTTCATCGCTTCGATCACCGGATGACGCCCCTCGCTGATCCGGATCACGTCGGATTCGTCCACTACCGGCTTGCAGTAGTTGCGCTCTCCGGCCACCAGCGCCAGCGATATCAGCACGTCCAGGCTTGCCAAAGCATCGGCGGTGCGGGAGATGCGGGCGGCCTGGTCGGCCACCCGTTCGCGGATCTCCTGAAACAGCGTGTACTCCAGATCACAGATGCGGTCCTCGGCACCCAGCACCTTCTCCTCGTAACTCTTCAGCTCTTCGGTGATATAGCGCTCGGCGTTGGCCAGGGTCTGCCGGCGGATGTAATTTTCCGGCACGGAGGCCAGGTTACTCTTGGTAATCTCGATCGAATAGCCGAACACACGGTTGTAGCGGATCTTCAGCGTCGATATGCCGGTGCGGGCGCGCTCCTGAGCCTCCAGCCGGGCAATGAAGCCCTTGCCTTCGCTGCTGATCGAACGCAGCTCGTCCAGCTCGGCATGGTAGCCGGCGGCGATGATGCCCCCCTCGCGCAGCGAGAAGGGGGGCGAATCGACGATTCCGGCAGCGATCAGCTCGCGCAGATCCTCCAGCGGATCCAGCGCCACCGACAGCGAACAGAGCAGGCCGGACCGTAGTCGTGATAAACATTCCAACAGCGCCGGCAGACGGACCAGCGAGTCGTGCAGCGAGCGCAAATCCCGACCGCCCGCGCCGGCCATGCCGATGCGGCCGTTCAACCGTTCCAGGTCGGCAATGCTCTTTAACTGCAAGGCCAGCTCCTCGCGGGCATCGTGCGACTCCAGCAGCTCCTCCACCGCATCCAGGCGCTGCCTGATCGGCTCGACGCCGACCAGGGGATAACTCAGCCACTGCTTCAGACGCCTGGCCCCCATGGCGGTACCGGTACGATCCAGGCAGCCCAAAAGCGATCCGCTCCGTTTCCCTTCGGCCATGCTGGCGGTGATCTCCAGGTTGCGGCGGGTGGCCGGATCCAGCGCCAGATGTTCGTGGCGCTGGTGGACGCGGATGTCGCGAATATGCGGCAGGGCGCTCTTGCGGTTCTCGCGCAGGTAATAGAGCGCGGCGGCGGCGGCCGGCAAGGCGACCGGCATATTTTCCAGCCCGAGCGCTTCGACCGATGCCGCCTGAAAGTGTTCACACAGTTGCGCGGCGGCGTAGTCCCGGTCGTAGACCCAGGCCGGGGCCCGCGAAACGATCTTTTCCGCGAAAAATGCCCGCAGTTCGGCCGGCAGGCTCTCCAGTTCCAGATCATCCGGCAACAGAACCTCACGGGGATTGATGCAGACCGACTCGGCCAGTGCCGCGGTTACGCCCGGCAGCTCGGTCACCCGAAACTCCCCGGTGGACGCATCCAGGCCGGCGCAGCCCCAGACGTCGGCGGCACCCCGGCAGAGCGCCAACAGAAAGTTGTTTTCACCCGGAGTGAGACTCTCGGTTTCGATCAGCAGGCCGGGGGTTACGACCCTGACCACTTCGCGTCGCACGATGCCCTTGGTCTGCTTGGGATCTTCCACCTGTTCACAGATCGCAACCTTGTGACCAGCCTCGATCAGCTTGGCGACATAGGGAGCGGCGGAATGGAACGGGATACCACAAAACGGGATTTCGTCGCCACTCCCCTTGTTGCGGGAAGTCAGCGCGATATCCAGAATGCGGGACGCCAGCAGCGCATCATCCAGAAACATCTCGTAAAAATCCCCCATGCGGAAAAACAGG
>JAURXC010000322.1 GCA_030654645.1 Deltaproteobacteria bacterium
CTGACCAGCAGCCGGGCAGCGGCTCAGGCGGAACTATCAACCTCGTCACATCCTCCCTCTCTGGCAGCGGAGCTATCAGGTCCAACGGCGGCGCTAACGAAGTAGGCGGAGGCGGCGGAAGAGTTGCCATAACATACCTGGATTTATCAACCTATGACACGGGCAATATTCAGTCTCTTGGAGGTCAAGGGAACAACAGTACCGGGGCCAATGGCACCGTTTTCCTCAGGAACCTGGGAGGGGGCAACGGCACCCTGGTTATCGACGGCCAAGGTATCCTGTCCGCATATACAGCCCTTCCCATTCCTTCCGGTTATGTATTTGACAGCATTGCCTTGCGGAACAGCGCCCGGGTGGTTGCGGACACGCCGATAGTTGTGAGCGGCACCCTGTCCGTAACGGGCGGCAGTACGCTGACCCATTCCCTTGGCTCGGAGGCGGGACTGAGAATTCAAGCCAAAAGGGTGGAGGTGGACGAGACCAGTTCCATAGACGTCTCGGCCCGTGGGTATCGAGGCGGCGGCAGGGACGGTAATACCAGTTGTAACGGCATAACCATCGGAGGCCTGTTCGGAGCGGCATCACGTTCAGGTGGCAGTTATGGCGGTTATGGCGGGATTTATGATGGAACAGGCAGCAATGCTCCGTATGGTCAGCCGTCTGAAGCGATCTATCTCGGTTCAGGGGGGTCCTGCGGGGATTATGGCCGTATCGGCGGCAACGGCGGCGGGTTGATCAATATTACGGCCAGCGAGTCATTGGTGGTGAATGGCGGTATCCTGGCCAATGGCGGAGCCGGTAGCACTGATCAGAATCCCGGGGGCGGCTCGGGGGGGTCCATCAGCATAAATACTTCACTACTGCAAGGCTTGGGAACCATTGCCGCCAACGGAGGTGGTTTTGAGGTAGGCGGAGGAGGAGGAAGGATCGCCATCAGTTATAACTATCTCGGCAATTCCGGACAGGATCTGGCCGGCCTGCGCAATATCAACGCCTTTGGCGGACATGGAAGCCATGTCTGGGGTAGCGCCGGTACAGTGCTCTTTAAAAAGAGTGGTCAACAGTACGGTGACCTCTATGTTGACGACAACATGACCAACAGCACATCATCGACCTGGACACCTTTAACCCCGCTGGGTTTCGGCAAAATCACGGATTTGACGGCGAATACGCTCACGACTGACGGTGCTGTCAAGATGGCGGTGAATGGTCTGGCGGGGATGGAAATCAACCCCAACCTCAACCAGAGCGAGACATACAAGGTAATATCCAATACCGGCACCACCATCACCGTGGATACCACCGGAAAGCCTGATCTGACAACGCCGGGAGTGGCGGGCACCGGAAACACCTATGCCGGCATCTACCGCTTCGACAACGTCCATTTCCGTCGCGGCGGCTTCCTGGTAATGGGTGACCGGTTGATCGTTGGTGATACCATGAAGATTGACGAGTATGGGCAACTGACCCATTACGATGCGACCATGAACTTCGAGCCCAGGCTGGATCTTACCGTGGGAACGCTGGAGATAACCGGCAACAGCTCCATCAATGTTGATGCCCGCGGCTATCTGGGTGGCAGCCGCGGCGGGAACGACTGCTCCGGACAGACCATCGGCAATGTAGATGGATCATTGCATCGTTCAGGTGGTTCATATGGAGGATTGGGCGGCGCCTGGGGAGGAACACCCAACGGTATTTACGGCAGCATGACTGATCCGGCAGGACTCGGTTCCGGAGGGTCCTGTGGGGATTATGGCCGTGTTGGAGGAGATGGTGGCGGCTGGGTGGCAATCCATGCCAACAGCATCAGCCTTGACGGCGTTATTTCCGCCGATGGCGGGACCGGTAGCGCTGACCAGCAGCCGGGCAGCGGCTCAGGTGGAACGATCAACCTCGTCACATCCACACTCTCGGGAAGTGGCACCATCAGGGCCAACGGAGGTGGGAATCAGGTCGGTGGCGGAGGAGGAAGAATTGCCGTTCATTACGATTCACTATTAGTTAACCAGGATCAATTGAAGGTGCTGGGCGGTCAGGGAGGTAATATCTCCGGCGGCAATGGGACCCTGTTCCTGAAGAGCAATCAGCAACAGTTAGGTGATTTTGTAGTCGATGGCAGCAGCTATAGCACCCCCGGCGATTCGACTCCCATTCCTTCCGGTTATGTATTTGACAGCATCGCCTTGCGGAACAGCGCCCGGGTGGTTGCGGACACGCCGATAGTTGTGAGCGGCACCCTGTCCGTAACGGGCGGCAGTACGCTGACC
>JAURXC010000006.1 GCA_030654645.1 Deltaproteobacteria bacterium
CGGTTCCGGCCCGCTGGCTCTTCCGCAACGGCAACAGCGCCTATGCCACCAACGTCAGCGAGTCGTCCCATGTGGATGCCAGCAGCAACTACGGCTTTTTGCAGCGCCCCGGACACCAGGCCGACATCTGGTATATCGGCATCAACACCCCCAACCAGGCCATGGGCGCCTTCCAGCTGACAACCCGCGAGATACCGGCGCCACTCAAGCAGGTCAACAGCAGCAGTACCGCCGTCAGCGGCCAGATAGCCAATACCTGGCAATGGTTCAAATTCACCGTGCCCTCCTCGACCGACCCCAACAACGCCAGCTACGAACCGAACTTCCTCGGTTGGGATTTGCGTTTGAAGGCGTCGCTGGGCAATCCGCGCATGGTGATACGCCGCGACCAGTTGCCGGCGGATTTCAACACCAACACCGGCTATTACAGCTATTACCTTGAGCAGATGAGCAGTTGGCAGACAGGGTTACAGTGGGCTCCCGGCATCGGAGACGCGGCACCCAACTGGACCTATGGTGGTGGCCCCACCGGTAGATATAACGGCGACAAAAATTCCTATCTGATCGCCGGCCTGGGCAGCCCGCTGGAGGCCGGCAGCTACTATGTCGGGGTTTCCGGCGACGGCAGCGACACGGCGCCGCTCTCATACACGCTGGAGAGTCGCGGCATCGGCATCGGCAACGACACCAGCAGCGTCCCCTGGCCGATACAGGTTGTGGACCTGGGCAACTTCACCGGCGGCAGCGTCAACAAGACCGGCCTGGCGCCACGTGAGGCGGCCTATTACCGCATCACTGTGCCGGCCGCGCAGAAGAGCTGGTCGGTCAAGCTGGAGCCGACCCTGGGCGAGGCGCTGATGTCCGTCCGCCAGGGGGCGCTGCCCAACATGACCGCCCAGGATCAACCCTCCGATTCGATCTATTACTTTGCCGGCAACCGCCGCCAGAAAGCCGGACGCGAGTTCTTCCACAAGTACGCCGAAAGCCCCCAGACCGCGATCACCGCCGGAACCTACTACATCGCGGTCTTCAGCGAAGGCCAGAATCCGCCGGATAACTACATCATCGGCAGCGGCAACGTCAACTTCACCCTGACCAGTTACGGCCCGATGCCGGTGGCGGACAAGACCTCCACCCCGGCGGCGGTCGGAACCCCGGTCACCTGGAACGGGGAAACCCTGCAGTACGGACAGCAGAAGGTCTACCGTTTCCGGGTTCCGGCCGGTCTGACCAGCATGGAGATCAGGCTCAAGAACCGGGTCGGCAACCCGACCATGGCGCTTAGACAGGATGCGGCCGGAAGCGGCATGATACCGGGCAAGAATGGTTTGGACTACATCGCCCACGAAGGCGGCTATGATTCCCAGTGGTCCAACGATACCCTGATCACAGTGCCGCAACCGGTGGCAGGTGATTATTCGCTGGTGGTGGCCGCCGCATCGCTAAACTCAGGTCCACCGAGCTATACCATCAGCTACCCGGATGCCTCCTGTGATGTGGAGGTGACCGCGCAGGGACTGGTAGTGCTTCCCTTCACCAACGGCAACATCCCGGTCAGCGGCCAGGAGGCCAACACCTGGCGTTTCTTCCAGGTCAGCGTGCCGTCCGGAGCGCTCGGCTGGGATCTTCGCCTGAAGGCGTCGCTGGGCAATCCGCGCATGGTGATACGTCGCGACCAGTTGCCGGCAGATTTCTATTCCGCCACCGGCTATTTCACCTATGGACTTGAGCGTTTGAGTAGCTGGCAGACCGGGTTACAGTGGGCCCCCGGCATTGGAGACATGTATTACAATGCCGGCTACGGTCAGGGCGGGCCAACCCGCCGTTATTCCAGCGACAGGAACTCCTACCTGATCGCCGGCATGGGCAGTCCGCTGGAAGCCGGCAGCTACTATGTCGGGGTTTCCGGTGACGGCAGCGACACGGCGCCGCTCTCATACACGCTGGAGAGTCGCGGCATCGGCATCGGCAACGACACCAGCAGCGTCCCCTGGCCGATACAGGTAGTGGACCTGGGCAACTTCACCGGCGGCAGCGTCAGCAAGACCGGCCTGGCGCCACGTGAGGCGGCCTATTACCGCATCACTGTGCCGGCCGCGCAGAAGAGCTGGTCGGTCAAGCTGGAGCCGACCCTGGGCGAGGCGCTGATGTCCGTCCGCC
>JAURXC010000327.1 GCA_030654645.1 Deltaproteobacteria bacterium
ATTTCACGAATTTTCGAACCGTTCTTTACTACCAAGAAAGACTCCGGAACCGGCCTTGGCCTCGCGACTGTTTATGGGATTGTTAAGCAAAGTAACGGATATATTCAAGTGCTTAGCGAACTTGGACTTGGATCTGAATTCAGGGTTTATCTGCCCAGAGTGATTCAGGAGCACCCGAAGTCTGAGTCGGATACAGCATGTAAAAATACTGTTGTTCCCTTTGGAACCGAAGGCTTGATTCTGGTGGTGGAAGATGAACAGACCGTGTTGGATTTTACCGCAGCAGCACTTAGATCCAGTGGTTATGATGTTTTGACGGCAACCGGTCCGGTTGAGGCTCTGAAACATTTCGAACAATACGGTAATAAGATAGAAATGTTATTGTCGGATGTTATGATGCCTGATATTTCCGGACCTGAATTGGCAAAGATTATGCTTGAAAGAAATCCGGACTTGAAAATAGTGTTCATGACCGGTTATGCTGACGTTAAATTCAGCATCAGCGGTATAAATGAAGAGAGCTTATACGTAATAGTCAAGCCTTTCAGTACCTATGAACTTTCAAAAATGGTACACAACTGTTTGAGGGATAAAAATAAATCAACGGTGGAGCAGTGTAGATGAAAGAACATATTCTGATTGTCGATGATGAAGAAATGATACGGGATTTATTATCTTCAGCCCTGCAGCAGGACAAGTATGTTTGTCATCAAGCGGCCAATGTTGATGAAGCGTTTGTAATTCTTGGAAAGCAACAGATCGATCTTGTTATTTCAGATATCATGATGCCTGGCAGAAGCGGTGTTGAATTGCTGCGTGACCTTAAAAAAGTTGATCCGGATATTGCAGTGCTTATGATAACCGGATTATCCGACATGAACACCGCGATGGAATGTGTTCATCTCGGAGCTGACGACTATATTACAAAACCGTTCGGCATAAACCGAGTTGTACTAACCGTTAAAAACCTGATTGAACGCCGGTGCCTTGCCATTGAAAAAAAGAATTATCAAGCGAACCTAGAGTTCAAAGTAATGGAGCAGACCGAACAGATTCGAAAAACCATGAACGAGCTGACTCTGACTTACGACAGCACCCTGACGGCTCTTGTGCGGGCGCTGGATGCACGGGAAAAGGAAGTTGGATCACACTCCGAGCGTGTCATGAATTACGCAGTTTTTTTAGCCAAAAAAATGGGGATGACAGGAAAAGAGCTGGACGAACTGGCAAAAGGATCTTTGTTGCACGATATCGGCAAAATCGGGATTTCAGATAACATTCTCTTGAAGCCCGGGTCGCTGGACGAGGATGAATGGGCAGAAATGCGCAGACACCCACAGGTTGGTTATGCAATTCTGTCAGAAATAAAGTTTCTTAAATCACCTTCTGAAATAATTCTATGCCACCATGAAAGATTTGACGGCACGGGATATCCGAAACAGATCAAGGGTTCACAAATACCAATCGGCGCCCGAATCTTTGCGCTGGTTGATACTCTGGACGCGATGACATCCGACCGGCCATATCGTCGCGCTCTTCCATTTGAAGCAGTAACAAAGGAAGTAATCAAACATAGTGGCTCCCAGTTTGATCCGGATATTGCCGAATTGTTCCTTTCAATAAACCGAAATCATTGGGAGGAATGCGCCGGCAAACGTTTTGTATAAAAACACGGGTGGGGTTCGAAATATTCCGAACCCCACGTAAGCTGTATAAATTAAACAGGAAGTATCTTAATTACCCCCTCAGATACGATTCAATTAAATTAGATTTCAATTATTCATCTTCCCACTCGTCGTTTCCATCCGGCTCGGCCTCATAGTCATAGAACTCATCATCAGTTTCTTCGTCACCATCCAGCTCTTCATCCATAAACCGTTCCGGCAATCTAATCTCCTGATCGGCTATTCTCTCAAATCTGCAAAGCATTTCAGAGTTGTTGCAAAAACGCCCTGATTTGAAACCACACGATGTCAGGTCGCACAGATCAAAGAGCTGGATTTCACTGCAAAGCCGTTGTGGCGCACTGTCTCGTTTTAACGCGTTATCCGTCATAAGCTGCTACGCAATACCTTCTAGTCTATACCATTCAAGAACTCGGCGGCTTTTTCAACATCGTTCCGACAACCTATATACACGGGTGCTCTCTGGTCAAGACCTTCCGGCAAGATATCCAGAATCGGGATTTCTCCGTTTGTAGCCATTCCTCCAGCCTGTTCGATCAGAAAAGCCATCGGATTAAGTTCAAAAAGAAGTCGCAACTTGCCATTGGCAGCATCCGACAGCGCCGGATACATGAAAACACCTTTACCTTTCATCAGAATCTGGTTAATATCTGGCACAAAACCGCCGGAATAACGCAGCTTTGAACCTTTTGCCTCCAAGTATCTGATGAACTTCTCATTACCTTCGCTGTATTTTTTTCGCAAACCGCCCGGTGAGTAGATATCACCTGAAGGCTGCATCTGTATATTTTCGCGGGTCAGAGTATACTCCATCAATTGGTTCATCGTGAATTCATAGACACCCTTGCCGACCGAATATACTAGGGAAACCCGTGGCCCATAGAGAATATACATTGAGCCGACCATCTTGCGCCCCGGTTGAAGCAGATCATTTCCCTGGTAGATACCGACAATGGTACCAACTGCCAGATTAACGTCAACCAGCGAAGAACCGTCCAATGGATCATAGGCAACCGAAAACATCCCCTGTGGATTGCTGGTGACCTGAAAGATCTCCTCCATCTCTTCAGAAGCAATATTGCAGACAACTCCGGAATGCTGCAATCGTTTGCGCATGATTCGATCCGAGAGAACATCGAGCGCCAACTGCTCTTCTCCGTATAGATTGGAAGTACCAGCAACACCGAGGTCTCCGGTTCTGACCGCATTGATCACATACTTGCTGGCCTCGGCAATTTCACAAATAAGATGAACAAGATTGCCACTAATGTTTTGATCGCGCAGATGCTGGCGTAGATCAACTTGGAATTTAGTCTTACCCGGCTGGCTGTACATTCATCCTCCATAATCAATCATATAAGTAGCTGTTTGCCCAGCAAGATACTGCAAACAGCCTGTTTTAGCAAGACTAAATAATTAAGAAATTTGAGCTTTCAGCAGGTCAAATCGGCATAATTGAAGATATATAGGTAATAACTCCATCCAGGAGAAAAACAGCAAACAGACTGGTCATAACAGCCTTGGTAGCGGCCTGGGGAATTTCAGTGGCGCTGCGATCAACGTTTAGACCGTACCAGCAGCAAGTTGATGAGATAAATAAACCGAAAAAGATGCTCTTGGCAAAAAGCATGACAACTTCCTTTAATCCCAGCGATGCGACAATCCCCTGAATAAACGGCTGATAAGGAACATGCCAGCCAATTGATGCTACCAAAAAGCTGCCAACAAAAGCAGTCATTACGAAATATACAGTCAGAACGACTATTGCTGTTGTAACTCCGATAATGCGCGGCATCACCAGATATGAACCGGTTGGAATACCGAGCATCTCGATTGAATCAATTTCACCATTGATCTTCATTGTTCCAAGTTCGGTTGCAATCGCAGTTCCGCTCCGTGCGATTACTATGATCGCAGTCAAGAGTGGAGCCAGCTCACGCAACACGACCCATGCCAGAATCTTGCCGACTAAAGAACCGTTATTACCGGCCAGACTTACAATCTGGGTAATTATTACTGTTCCTATAATTACGGAAATAATCACGATGATTTTCGCAGCTTCAAATCCGGTGAAATAAATCTGCTTCAGCAAAACCATCCGTATGGCAGCGGTTCCGTAACTAAATGCACGAACTGCGTTGCCGGAAGCCTGTACCAGCATTTGGAATATATCGGATAAAAAAAGGATCTTGACTAGAAAAACCCGCCCAAGTGAATTGATCATGACAATCTTTCACGCACTATATGTCATAAATGGATCCGTCACGCAGAAGCTCGATATCGGCTATATTCAGAGATTCTATTTCTTCGCGAATGATATCCACATATTGCGGCTTTGGATGGGTAACAAGTATTCTTTTGGGTAATATATCAATTTTGGACAACTCTTGCAGAAGCATTGTGGAAGTCATGTGTTTGGTAAGCATGGCCAACGATTCCATACTGTTGGGAAATGACACTTCAACTATCAGAGCATCAATTCCCGAACAGTATTTCCAGATATCTTCAGTGGGCCCGGTGTCCCCGGTATAGACAAGCGTCCGGCCGCCTGAAGCCACCCGGAAACCAACAGCCGGCACGGTATGGTTAACAGGTATGGCCTGAATAGTATATCCTTCAACTTCGTATTCCTGATAGGTAATTATATTTGAGTACGCAATTACCGGATCGACGGCAGAGGGTATTTTTGTAAAATCCGGCCAGATGATGTTGTTGAACAAATGATTTTGCAGGGCGGTCTTAACATCGTTAGTACAGTGTATATTAACGGTATGATTAAGGTTTTTTATTATTATGTTATCCGCCAGAGCTGGAATGCCGCGAATGTGATCAAGATGGGAATGGGTAATAAATATATTGTGAATATTCCACTGTTCCTCTTCGCTCAAAACAGAGCCTATCGTTCCGGCATCCAGTAGCAGTATGCCGTCTATCAGAAACGCCGGAGGCCTGAAATCGGGAAACTCTGCTCCTGCGCTTCCCAGAATCCGTAACTCCATATCCCCCCCTGTTATCATCGTTAATTATTTTTTGTTCAGCTGAATCTGACCACACTTTGCACCAGCAGTTGATTGAAAGTCAAGCCACAGTAACCGACAACTCAGATTTAAATCAGTTCAAAAAAGGCTGACAAACCTGGCAAATATGGGTTCCTCGCTGACCGACTCTGATTTTAATAATCGTTGAACCACACTTTGAACAGCTCAGTCCTTCCCTGCCATAGACACTTACAATAAAACGCCCTTTACCGAAGACCCCATCAATATTGGCTCCATTGGATTC
>JAURXC010000330.1 GCA_030654645.1 Deltaproteobacteria bacterium
GGTGCTGTTCATGAAACCGGCTTCGTCCGTGATCGGTGATGGCGATACGGTACGGATACCGGACTACTCGCAGGAGTGCCATTACGAGGTAGAACTGGCGGTCCTGATTGGTCGCCAGGCATGCAAGGTGGCTGAGGACACGGCTCTGGAACATGTTGCCGGTTACGGCGTGGCTATAGACATGACGCTGCGCGATGTGCAGAACCAGCTGAAAGCCAAGGGTCTGCCCTGGGAAATTGCCAAGGGATTCGATACCTCCTGCCCCTTGTCGGATTTTGTGCCGTCCGGGCAGGTGACCGACCCCCAGAACCTGAAGCTGACCCTGTCGGTCAATGGAGAGATGCGTCAGGATGGCTGCACTTCCAACATGATTCACCGTGTTACGCGGATTGTCTCGCATATCTCCGGCATCTTCACGCTGGAGCCAGGCGATGTGATCCTGACCGGCACTCCCGCCGGCGTCGGGCAGGTGTGCGCCGGAGATGTGATGGAAGCGGGCATCGAATCAGTTGGCCGCCTCACGATACCGGTACAATAATATTCAAAAAGACATATATTGACAGTCGGGATCAAGCAGCGGTATATTTAATGAAATTACCAATGGAGGATTTCGACATGGAAACCGAAAAAACCTGCCCTGATTGCCAGGGCAAAATGATCCTGATGCCCGGTTGAGGCGGCCTCTTCTGGCGGTGCCAGAAGTGCGGAGTCAGATTTTCCTACAATGGCGAAAAAGCCGATGGTGGCTGTAGCTGTTAGTGGGAGGATTGACGGCGGGGCGGGCCATGCGGTTCGCCCCGTTTTTTTTTGCTATTGTCTGTGAAAGAGGGGCTTTGTGCGCAAGAATCCTTTTAAACAGAAAAAACGCCTCACCAGAATTCTGCGCCTGTTGCGGCGACTTCGTCCCGCCGAGTTGCCGGTCACGCACCGCCATAACCACGTCCAGCTCTTCCCGGAAGGGCCCCAGTTTTTCGAAGCCCTGTTGTCCGCCATACGTTCCGCGCAACATACTCTTCTGCTGGAATACTACACCATTCACGATGACCAGACCGGCCGGGAGCTGGCCGCTGCCCTGACTGCCGCCGTGCGACGTGGCGTCAAAGTTCAGCTGATCTACGACTATATCGGCTGTGTCGATACAACTTACTATTATTTCGACAATCTTGCTATCCAGGGTGTCGATCTGCTCCCCTTCAACAAGCCCTCTTTTAAGCGCGGCCTGTACTGGTTCGACAAGCGCGACCACCGCAAGATGACCATTGTTGACGATCAGTTGGCATTTCTGGGTGGATTCAATATCGGTGACGAGTATTCCGGCCGGGCGGAAGGAAACCGCCGTTTTCGGGATCTGGGGTTCAGCATCAGCGGGGATGCGGTCGGCGAGCTGGTTGCCATATTCAATGCAACCAGACAGATGGAGCTTGATGAGCCGCTCAAGCCGCTACTGATCCGCAAGCCGCACCGATACAACAAAGCCGCGGGTCATGCAAGCGTCGTGATTATCAGTGGCGGTCCGCGCCAGCGGCGCTCCTACATCCGAGAGGCGTTCCAGGTCAACATCGCTTCGGCCGCCGAAGAGATCCTGATCGCCACCCCCTATTTCGTTCCCGGTCCCCGCATCATCCGTTCTCTGCTGCGAGCCGCCCGGCGTGGAGTGCGGGTGCGCCTGCTGCTGCCCGCCCGCAGCGATGTGGGGCTGGTGCTGCTGCTGGGACGAAGTTCCTATGGGACCCTGCTGAAGGGAGGGGTCGAGATTTATGAGCTGGATCGTGAAATCCTGCATGCCAAGGTGATGCTGATCGATGCTGAAAGAACCGTGATCGGCTCGGCCAACCTGGATCAGCGCAGTTTCCATCGTAATTACGAGATCAACTGCGTGGTGGACAATGTCGAGTTCGGCGGCCAGATCCGGGAGCTTCTGCAGCTGGAGATCGGTGCAGCCCATCGGGTCAGGCTGGATGTGCATGAGCAGCGCGGTCTGTTGACCAGGGCGATGGAGCGGGTGGTCAGCCTGTTTGCCTGGTTCCTCTGAACAGCATCCAGCGCAGCCAGAGGCGGACGGCCCGTTGCGCCGCGAATGCGAGCGGGGCGCTTTGAAAGAACCGTTCGAGCCGATGCTGATAAAAATCGAGCCAGCGCAGTTGCACCTCGGCCGGCGTTTTGCCGGCCCGGAAAGCGCGGCGTGCGTCCAGCCAGAAGAAAAGCTGCCAGGCGTTGGAAGCCACATGCCTGCCGGTGGCCTGCCAGAAAGAGCGCCGCCACTCCGCTGAAGCCAGCTTCAGCAGTCCGTCGATGCCTTTAAGTAGCGGATACAGCTTCAGCCTGCCGCCGGCGGTGTGGCACTGTTCGCGATATAGTCCGGGCAGTGATTCGAAAAAAGCGCCCCAGCCCGCCAGCGCGTTGTTGACTATGATCGCATTCAGAATCTGGCGCTCCAGCAGCCCTTCCTGCTCGAACCGTCTGGCGGAGGTGCTGACCGTTGCCGGAAGCAGCCGCCACTCGGTCTGCGGAGTTGTGGCGGCCACCAGACGCAGATCCTCCAGATAGGGGAGCGACTCGTCGAAACCGCCGGCTGCCGTAAAGGCGTTGCGGTTCAGCAGCAAACCCTGGTCTCCGCGGATGCTGTCCCGGCGCGCCAGACGTGCCTTGGACTCGTAGAAGAAGTAGGCCAGCGATGGCCGTGCCGGTTGGCTACGCCGGAACTGCAGGCCGAAACGGGCGGCAAAAGTCGCTACTGTCGGTGTCTCAGCACCGTGGTAACATTCGACCGCCTTAAGCAGCGCAGCACTGTCTTCGAAACGTGAGTCGGCGTGCAAAAAGAGCAGCAGTTCGGCAGCGGCATGGGCGGCTCCGGCATTCATCTGCCTGCCCCGGCCACGTCCGGTCCGGATCAGTCTGACAGGAAAAGAGCAATTATCAGCCAGCATTGAGGCGATCTCACGCGAATCGTCGCTGGAGCCGCCATCGCAGAGCAGCAGTTCGAGCGTGACGCCTCTCTGGGCAGCCAGCGAGGTGAACAGTTCGGGCAGTTCCCCGGCTTCGTTGATGATCGGCACTATGATCGATATGTCGGGCGTGGTTGAATTCATGGGCGGGTGACAGTG
>JAURXC010000331.1 GCA_030654645.1 Deltaproteobacteria bacterium
AATGAAAACCACATACTCGTCAATCAATGACTGCTTGAGCATATCGCCGGCCAATCGGCTGCCACCTTCCAGCAGAATCGATTGTATGCCCATGCCACCCAGTTTTCTCAAAAGATCCGGCATGGACACCCTTCCTTCATACTCCTCGCAGACGATGATGCTCGCACCCTGCCGGGTGTAGCGCCGATGAACCTCGGTGTTGTCCTCGATGGTGGCGATTATGGTTTTTTGGGCTGAACCGCCTTCCAGTACGGCCACACTCTCCGGTGTCCTCAAGTGCGAGTCAACAATAATTCGCAGTGGATCATCGCCTTTGACGTGTCTGACGTTCAATTGCGGATTGTCCGCGATGATCGTATCGACTCCGACCATGATGGCATCGTTTGCCGCCCGCATCCTGTGGACGTGAAGCCTGGATTTTTCTCCACTTATCCAGCGCGACTCGCCGGTCACCGTGGCGATGTTGCCGTCCAGCGTCATTGCGCATTTGAAGGTGACAAACGGCAGGCCGGTGGTTACGTATTTGATGAAGGAACGATTCAGGGTACGGCAATCGTCCTCCAGCACACCGCGGGTAGTCTGGATGCCGGCCTGTTCCAGTGCCTTGAATCCGCTGCCGTTTACTCGCGGATTGGGGTCGCTCATTCCGGCCACAACCCTTTTTACACCGGCGCCGATCAGGGCATCGCAGCAGGGGGGGGTCTTGCCGGTATGGCTGCACGGCTCCAGTGTGACATACACATCGGCGCCACGTGCGGCATCGCCGGCCATTCTCAGAGCGTGCACCTCGGCATGAGGACCGCCGGCGCGCTTGTGCCATCCCTCTCCGACAACTTTTCCATTATTGACGATCACGCATCCGACCGCCGGATTGGGGGAGGTCTTGCCGGCACCCCTGCGGGCCAAAGTCAGTGCGCGCTTCATGTATTTGAGGTCTGTAGAAATCATTTTTTAAGAAGCTCCTGCAGCTCCTGCATGAATTCGCTGATATCCCGGAAGGAACGGTAGACCGACGCAAAGCGGACATAGGCCACCTCGTCCATGCCGTGCAACTCTTTCATCACCCACTCGCCGATGGTGGTGGTGGAAATCTCACGCTCGGTTGATTCCTGAAGCCGTGCTTCCAGCCGATCCACCACCAGTTCGATGTCGGTCTTGGAGATGGGGCGTTTCTCGCAGGCTTTGACAATGCCGTTGATGATCTTGATCCGGTCGAACGGTTCGCGCCGGCCGTCTTTTTTACAGACCTGCGGGAGCATTTCCTCGATGCGCTCATGGGTGGTAAAACGCTTGGAACACTGCTCGCACTCCCGCCGGCGGCGGATCGCGGAACCGCCCTTGTCCGGGCGCGAATCGACTACTTTGCTGTCCAGGTTGTTGCAGAAAGGGCATTTCATCAATCGGATCCTTGGTTGTCCGGAACAAAATGAATCACCTTGATTCCGGTCTCACTGATCATCTCACGGGCCAGGTCGTCGGCGTATCCTTCCGCGTAGACGACTTTGGTTATACCGGCGTTGATCAGCATTTTAGTGCAGATGATGCAGGGCATTGTCGTACAGTACAGAATCGAGGCTTCGATATTGATGCCGTGCCGTGCCGCCTGGATGATGGCATTCTGTTCCGCATGGAGTCCACGGCAGAGTTCGTGGCGTTCTCCGGACGGAACCTTGAGTCTTTCCCGCAGGCAGCCAGCTGCATCGCAGTGACTGATTCCAGAGGGAACGCCATTATAGCCGGTGGCAAGAATATTGCGATCCTTGACCAGGATGGCTCCGACCTGCCTGCGCAGGCAGGTGGAACGGGTTGCCACCAGTCGGGTGATGTCCATGAAATACTGGTCCCAGGAAGGGCGATGCATAATTTGATTTACCTCGACTTTTTCTAACGCAGCCTGACAAACTACCCTAAATTGTGCCGCAAGGTCAATATATACCTGAATTGCCGGTCATGACCCCGCACCCGCAAGGTTAGTATGCATTTGATCTGAATGCAAATGCTAGTTAGTGACAAGAAATAAAAGTATTGCTATAGTATCCCAAATTATCAAGCGAGGTCCTGGATGAGAAAAGTTTTATTGTGTCTGGCTGTTCTGTTTGCGTTCAATTCCGTCGCGGTCGCCGCCGCGCCCCAGTTGCTCCCCAAGGGGTATGCCGCCTGGCAGAAGAGCGAGAGAAAAGTAGTTACCGACAGGAAATCACTCTTTTACGGTATTCACTACATGTATGCCGACAAAAAGGCGATGCAGGGTTACAAGGCCGGAAACAGGTTTCCTGAAGGAAGCCGTATCGTGGTCGAATTTTTCAATATCAAGGACAATCCCGCCGTGGACGGCCCCAAAAACATGGTCGTGCTGATGAAGAAGGACAAAAAACGCACGGAAACCGGTGGCTGGTTTTTTGCCGGTTTCGGGGCCAATGGCAAGCCGAGCGGCATAGACCCGGTCAAAAACTGCTTCGATTGTCATCTGAAAGATGCTTCCCAGAAGGATTACGTGATTTCGACGATAAAAGATTTCAAACGCTGATCGAGTGCCGAATATTATGCAAGCTCCACAGAACAAATCCGATCAAGCCGCTGCGCGTTTGCTGGTTGTTGATGACGAAGCGGAAATTCTCCATGTCGTGACGCTCTTCATGAAAGAAGCCGGAGTCCGCGTCAGCTGCGCCAAGAACACGGAAATTGCCTATCGCCTGCTGAAAGAAGATCGGTATGATGGCATCATCACCGACGTGATGATGCCGGGCGAAGACGGCATCAGCTTCCTGGCACGGGTCCACCGGGAATTTCCGGATATCCCCGTAATACTGATGACCGGCCATGCCCAGCTCCAGATGGCTCTGGATGCCATCAAGAACGGTGCCTTTGACTTTATCCAGAAGCCATTCGAGTTTGAGCTGCTGGACAAGGTGGTCGGCAGGGCACTCACATTCAGCAAACTGCAGCGCGCTGAGAAGGGGCGGCGCGCCGAGTTGGAGGAGGCGCTGGCTGCCCGTACCGCCGAGTTGGAGAACACCAGGGTCAAGCTGGATTTTGCCCACGCCAGGATACTTAGATCCGTTTCCGCAAAAAACGAATCCGATAACCGGGCATCGTTTGAAAACGATTCATCTGGAACCGTTAGCAAAATATTCAGCAGGATCGTTTGATAATTCTCACAGTTCGCACCTTGACACCCCTGAGCTTTTAGGGTAGCTTATCACGTCCTACCACAGGACGTCAGACACCATCGTCATTATCCCCGCTAAACAAGGTTGATCGGCATGAAGATTACAGCGGTAATACCCGCCCGTTTCGCCTCGACACGTTTTCCAGGCAAGGCTCTGGCCGAAATCGGTGGCAAGCCGATGATTCAGCACGTCTATGAGCGCACTTCCCGGGCAAAACTGGTTTCGCGCACCATTGTCGCCACCGATGACCCGCGCATCGCCGATGCGGTCAGCATGATCGGTGGCGAGGCCATCATGACCTCCACCAGCCACGAGACCGGCACCGATCGTTTGGCCGAGGTCGCACGGGGCCTCGACTCGGATATCATTGTCAACGTCCAGGGGGACGAACCGCTGATCTGTCCGGACATGATTGATCAGGCCATCCAGCCGTTTCTTGAGGATTTTTCTCTGCAGATGGGAACCCTCAAAACGCGCATAAAGTGCCTGCACGATTTTCTTTCCCCCAATGTGGTCAAGGTAGTCACCGACAACTTCGGCAATGCCCTCTATTTTTCACGTTCTCCATTGCCGTTTTTTCGCGACAAGTGGAAGGATCTGAAGGATGACTCGTTCTGCTGCGGCAAGCTGCTCTGTTACAAGCATGTCGGACTGTACGTGTATCGTCGCGATTTTCTGCTGAAGTTCGCGTCCATGCCGCCCACATTCCTGGAAATATCCGAAAAGCTCGAACAGCTGCGCGCCATTGAAAACGGAGTGAAAATTCATGTGGTCGAGACCGAATTCGAATCGATCGGTGTCGATACTCCGGATGATCTTGCCAAGGCCCAGGAGCGCTATCGCCAGCTGGCGGCCTGAAAAGCAGTTGACCGGTTGTCGGATATCAGCTTGAACAGCTTCGCCGGCGTCGATAATTGCCGCTGTTTGCCGGCGGACTACAGTCCAAAAACATTTTATAGTTGTTTCATATACAGGAGCCGATTGACATGAAAACCAAATTTATCTTTATTACCGGCGGCGTTGTTTCCTCGATCGGCAAGGGTCTGGCGGCCGCTTCGCTGGGCGCTCTGCTGGAGGCGCGTGGCTTGCGTGTCACGATGCAGAAACTTGACCCGTACATTAATGTTGATCCCGGCACCATGTCTCCGTTTCAGCATGGCGAGGTGTTCGTTACCGATGACGGCGCCGAGACCGATCTGGACCTGGGGCATTACGAGCGCTACACCAGCGCGGTGCTTTCCAAAAAGAGCAACTTCACCACCGGTCAGGTCTATTTCTCGGTCATTACCAAGGAACGACGCGGAGATTACCTGGGGGGCACGGTTCAGGTTATCCCGCACATCACCGACGAGATCAAGCTTAAGATCATTGAAAATGCCAGGGGCGCCGATGTGGCGATTGTCGAGGTCGGCGGTACCGTCGGCGATATCGAGTCGCTGCCGTTTCTGGAGGCGATTCGCCAGTTCCGCTTCGATCGCGGTCATGGCAACGCGCTTTACGTGCATGTTACGCTGGTTCCCTACATCCGCACCGCGGGTGAGCTGAAAACCAAGCCGACCCAGCATTCGGTCATGGAGTTGCGCAAGATCGGTATTCAGCCGGACATCCTGCTGTGCCGCTGCGAGCGCGACCTGCCGGTCGATATGAAAAAGAAGATCGGCCTGTTCTGCAATGTCGCCGAAAAGGATGTCATCCCGGTGGTGGATTCGGAGCATATCTATGCCGTGCCACAGGCCCTGCATAAGGAACATCTGGACGATCAGGTGGTCGAGAAACTGAATATCTGGACCAAGGCGCCCGACCTGACCCATTGGCAGGATGTCGTCGAAAAACTGCGCCATCCCAGCCACGGTGAGGTGCGGATCGCAATCGTAGGCAAGTATGTCAACCTGACCGAATCCTACAAATCACTGGCTGAAGCGCTCACTCACGGCGGCATCGCCAATGATTGCCGCGTGTACCTGAAGTACCTGGATTCGGAAAAGATCGAGTGCGACGGCGTTGCTGGGCATCTGGACGACGTTGACGGCATCCTGGTGCCGGGGGGCTTTGGCGAGCGTGGCACCGAGGGCAAGGTGATGGCGATCGAGTACGCCCGTACCAGAAAGATTCCATTCTTCGGCATCTGCCTTGGTATGCAGATGGCGGTGATTGAGTACGCCAGAAATGTCTGCGGCCTGGAAGACGCCTGCTCCAGCGAGTTCCGTCAGGAAGGCGGTCAGCCGGTGATCCACCTGATGGAGGAACAGAAGAGCGTCAGCAAAAAGGGCGGAACAATGCGCCTGGGGGCCTATCCCTGCTCGATCTCCAAGGGTTCGGTCGCGCATCAGGCCTATAATGAAACTGATATATCCGAGCGACACCGCCACCGCTACGAGTTCAATAATGCATTCCGGGATATGCTGACAGGCAAGGGGCTGGTTCTGTCCGGATTGTATAAAGAAAAAGATCTGGTCGAAGTGGTTGAGATCGCCGACCACCCCTGGTTCTTGGCGTGCCAGTTCCATCCCGAGTTCAAGTCCAAACCGCTGGTGCCCCATCCGCTTTTCCGGGCTTTTATCGGCGCGTCACTGTTGCATCGCAACACGAAATAACAGCCTTGCCGGCTATAAAAACTCACGGCCGGTTGAGCGGCGAATCCCAACCTGAAAGGCTTATATGAAGGTCATTATTCTCCTCGGCGACGGCATGTCGGATGAACTCTATAAAGAACTCGGTAACAAATCCCCACTTCAGTCGGCAGCAACACCCAATATGGATTTCATGGCCCAGCACGGCCTGTGCGGACTGGCCCACACTGTTCCTGACGGACTCCCTCCGGGTAGCGACGTGGCCAATCTTTCGGTATTCGGTTATGACCCGCGCAGCTGCTATACCGGCCGCTCTCCGCTGGAAGCGGTCAGCATGGGGGTTACGCTCGGTCCCGATGATGTCGCCTTCCGGATGAATCTTGTCACTCTCAAGCCAAGGGGCAGCTCAATCTTCATGCAGGATTTTTCCGCCGGGCATATTTCCACCGTTGAAGCCCGCGAGCTGGTAGAAACCCTTCAAAAGGAGCTGGGGACTCCGGAAATCGAATTTTACCCCGGTGTCGGCTATCGCCACCTGATGGTCTGGCGCGGCGGCAAGGACGGCATGAAGGGCACGCCACCCCACGATATAATCGGCAAGGCGATTCTGGATTACCTGCCCAAGGGTGATGGTTCGGATACCCTGATCAATGTCATGAACCACGCCCAGATGGTGCTTCACAATCATCCGGTTAACAAACTACGCCTGGAAGAGGACAAGTTCCCGGCCAACTCGATCTGGCTCTGGGGGCATGGCAAGACCCCCCTCATAGCTCCCTACAAGGAAAAATTCGGATTGACCGGAGCGGTTATCTCGGCAGTGGATCTGATCAAGGGCATCGGTATCTGTGCCGGCCTGGATGTGATCAACGTGGAAGGCGCCACCGGTTACATCGACACCAATTATCTCGGCAAAGCTCAAGCGGCGCTGGCCGCTCTGGAACAGCACGACTTCGTCTATGTCCATGTGGAGGCGCCGGACGAGGCCTCCCACGAAGGCCGGATGGATCACAAGATCCAGTCAATCGAGGATTTTGACCGGCAGGTGGTGGGGACGGTGCTGCAGGGAATCAAGAAGTATGGTGACTATGCGGTTGTCTGCATGCCGGATCACCCCACTCCGGTCAAGTTGATGACCCATACCTGCGATCCGGTTCCGTTTGTTATCTATCGCGGCGGGGAATCCGCGGGCAATGGCGCCTCATCATACGACGAGGCCCAGGCAGCTTCCACTGGACTGGTGATGGAAGGGCATGCGTTGATGCCGTTTGTGCTGTCATAACTGCCAAACGCAGTTCAACTGCTTTTATCATGCATGTAATGAAATGATCTCAAGTGAGGTGCATTGATGAGCCGATTCCAAAAGACGATAATTTGTTCCCTGCTGCTACTCACAATTTATCCGTTTTCATTGCTGTCGGCCGCTGAACTATCCCCCCCATCCCTTTCGGAATCCAAAGCCAGAACAGAAGCCAGGCCGGCTGCAAAAGAGCAGCTTGACGGGCATCGCAAGGAAATATCCGTCTTTGCCCTTAGCAGGGACGGCCTGTATGCGTTGACCGGTGATGAGGATGAGAACAATTTCCTCTGGGATGTGAAGTCCGGCAAAAAGATCAGGGAGATCGGCAAGCCCGACCCGGTGCGTATCTGGGTGGTGGCGGCCGCGTTCTCGCCAGACTCATCCATACTGGCCTGGGCTCGCTATCGCAAACATACGCCGGTCTTGTGGGACGTCAAGAGCGGAAAAAAGCTCGGCATTCTGCTGTCCAGGGAAAACGGGCACAAGGCCGAGGTCGTCTCGCTGGCTTTTTCCGGTGATGGCCGCTACCTTGCCAGCGGTGACATGCAGGGCGCCATCGTAGTCTGGAACATCAAGGAGAGATCGGTTGTCCGCAGCTACAAGGCCCACTCCGGCGAAGTAAACCGGATCGTCTTCATTCCGGGCGGAAATGAATTTGCCAGTGCCGGCATGGATGGCGCGGTCTATCTCTGGAGTGTGGATAAAGACGGGGCTCTTGCTACCCTGCTGCCGCCTTCGGATGATATCGTGACCTCGTTGACGGTTTCGTCCAACGGTTCCGCCCTGTATGCAGCATCGGACAACCTGACGGTCAAGGGATGGAATGTTGCCTTGAGGAGCCTGCGCAGCACGATTTCGTTCAAGGACCGGTTGATCAACAATATCGCGCTTTCGCCCAACGGAAATCTTATGGCGGTGATCGAGGAGGATGAAAGCGTCCTGCTCTGGAATCTCCGCGAGGGTAAGCCGGCCTGGAACAATCATCTCATGGATTCGGCGCTGACGGCCGGATTCTCGCCGGATGGCGCTTCTCTGTTCACCTCGGGTGGCGATAACTGGGTGCGTGAATGGGATGTGTCAAGCGGACGGCTGCTCAGGAAGTTCGGTGGGGTAGTTGAGTAGATAACCTCCCCGCCTCAGCTGTAATCCTCTTTCTTGATGCCGTATTTCTTGATCTTGCGGTACATGGTGACCATGTTCATGCCCGCTTCCCTGGATGCATTCTCAATTATCCCGCCATGCTTCTTCAGCAGCCCCTTCAAAAGGTCCGCTTCAAAACGCTCCAGTGCCGTATTGAACGGCAGTTCGCCGATTTCCGCGGATCCGGTTTCCGTGGGAGTGTCGCCGAAGCCGGCTTCGACAAACTGCGCCAGCGTCTCCCATGAGATATAATCGCCGGTTTCCATCGCCATGCATGCCTCGATCACGTTCTTGAGCTGCCTGATATTGCCGGGCCAGTCGAAATCGCACAGCAAACGGACCGCATCGCTCTCGAACCCCTTTATGGCAGTGTCGAACTTCTGGTTTTGCAGATGAATGAAGTGGGCCGCCAGCAGCGGGATATCGTTGCGCCGCTCACGTAGCGGGGGCAGATGGATGTTGACCACGTTCAGCCGGTAGTAGAGATCCTCCCGGAATATGCCCTGCTTGATCGCCTCTTTCAGGTCGGAGTTGGTCGCGGAAAGTATCCGCACATCAACCCGGGTGGGGGTGGTGTCGCCCAGCCGGTTGAATTCCTTTTCCTGCAGGAAGCGCAGCAGGGTCTTCTGGACATTGATCGGCAGGTTGCCGACCTCATCCAGGAAAAGCGTGCCGCCGTTGGCCGCCTCCAGGAGTCCCTGGCGGCTCTCCTTGGCTCCTGTGAAGGCGCCTTTCTTATAGCCGAACAGTTCACTTTCCAGCAGGGTTTCCGGCAGGGCGCCGCAATTGATCGCGATGAACTTCTTTTCCCGGCGGGGCGAGTTGTAGTGGATGGCCTGGGCGATCAGTTCCTTGCCGGTGCCGGACTCGCCGGTGATAAGCACTGATGTGTCCCTGACGGCAACCTTTTCAACTCTTTCCAATATGGTTTTTAAACCTTCGCATGAACCGATTATATTGTCAAAACAGAACTTTGCTTCCAGCTCGGCGCGCAATTCGCGATTTTCTTCGATCAGCTGTGATTGCTGCAGCGCGTTCTTGA
>JAURXC010000334.1 GCA_030654645.1 Deltaproteobacteria bacterium
CCCTTCACGCGCCAGTAGAGGGTTCTGGCTGCTGCCGTGGGTTCCGCTGCCGTGCTTGTCGGTAACATGGGCAGCGTGGCCATGTTGATGCTGGTTGAGAGTGCGTCGGTGAGAAGCTGGTCGGCGAGCAGGTCGGTGAAAGCGCTGTCGTTTGCCAGTTGGAAACGATACTGGTTGTTCTTTGCCACCGGCTCCCACTGGAATGGCACCACGGAATTCCAGGGCAGGGTGGTGTTGAAGGCCGGGTAGATCATAATCGGTGGCGACGGGGTTACCACATCGCCGACTGCGCGGTAGATCAAGGGGGTGAAGCGTTGTTCGAAAAGGTGATAGAAGCGCCCCTGGACCATGGTCCGATCGCCGTCCCCCACCAGTTTGAGCTGGGTCCCCAGGGTTAGCCAGTTGTAGTCGAGTGTCGAGTCGCCGATCTCGATCAGGTTGTAGTTGGACGCCAGGCGCTGGCCGGCGGCGTTGAAGGTGGCCAGCCTGACGATGGCGGTGTAGTTGGATATGCTGACCGTGGGATAGGCGGCCACGAACTTGTCTCCCAGCCAGGAGACCGCGTTATGGACCACCAGGGTCGGATCTCCGGCGTTGTACTGCTGCTCCGTGGCCAGTGGGGCGCCATTGCCGTCGAAGAAGCGGATGTAGTAATCGCTTATGCCTGACTGGATATCGGTGGAGTAGCCGGTCAGCGCGAAGCTGGTACCGCTCCAGGCAATCACCGGGGACATGATCGTTTTGTCGGCGGTCCAGGCCCGCTGCTCCGCGACCACAGTGTTACCGTTCAGATCAAGCATCTGGTACAACGTGGTCGGCAGTATCCCGTCCCACGCCAGGTACGCCAGAAAGAGCCTGCCTCCCGACCAGGAGATGTTGTACCAGCCATGCTCCATGCCACGGTACTTCTCGTAGATCATGCCGTAGAGGGTGTTTTTGACTTCGCGCGAGCTGATCAGGTTCCCCTGGGGGTCAAGCCGCCACAGGCAGAGGTGGTTGTAGAATTGGGAAGCATTGTTCTGGTCCGGTTCCAGCACCAGCCCGAAGACCAGGAAACCAGCCCCGGTCCAGACCGGCTTCAGGGCCGCCACCTGAACCAGGTTGGGTGAGGCGAGCGGGTTGACGGGGGTATAGATCATCTTGGGGAGTTCGCTCGGGGTGGTGGCGACACCGCTGGGGGAGATGAGCCGGAACTTGCCCTTGTACATGCTAGAGTAGGCCAGGCCGAAGGCCGTCCCGTTCCAGGCAAGACGGGGCCCCCAGATCATCTGGTCCGGATCGCTGATCTCCACCGGAGTATTGGCCAGCAGGGCGCTGTCGTCGAATTTGCAGAAGAGCATGCTGCTCTGCAGGTAGCCGTTGTCCCTGGTGTAGGCGCCGTAGAAGGCATCGCCGTTGAAGGCCAGATCGCCCCAGGTCTCCTCTCCGCTCCCCTTGATGTATTCATACATGCTCTGCTTGTTCCAGAGGCGATATAGTATTTCGGCCGGATAGGTTGTGTATCCGGCCCAGGCGGTGGAGTTAACCAGAAACAGTGTCAGTCCCAATATGACGAATATGGCTCGCATGATCACTTTACCTCCCCTGTTCTGTTGAATGCAAAGAACAACACCCCGGAATAGTCGGTCAATATCCTAACCCATCGAGTCTTCGATGAAATAACCGGTCTGTTACGCCAAAAAATATGACTTGGCTTGAGACAAGTCAAGAATTATTTGCCGACTATAATATTTGTTGTTTAATGTGGTGTGGATGGGGTTTGCGTGGTGAGCTGAAAAAATTGGTTGCTATGGAGTATGGTAAAGTCGTCCTGTTCTGAAGGTTTAATGCAGGACTACAATGGGGGCAGAATTAACTTCCAAACCTTGAATGATCCTGCTATTGGAATAACGGTAGACTAACCCAGAATACGAGAAAATAACGATGGATTTATCAAATCAACCGGCCTGCCCCTTCTGCAATCCGGACAACCCCAACGTCGTCATGGCCAATGAACACGCGATAGCGCTGTACGACGGTTACCCGGTCACCCCCGGCCATGCTCTGATCATCCCCCGGCGCCATATCGCCTCTCTCTTCGAGGCTACCGGTGAGGAACAGGCGGCGCTATTGGAGTTGCTGTCCGAAATGCGCCAGATGCTGCTTGGAGAATACCAGCCGGATGGGTTCAACATCGGCATCAACGACGGCATTGCCGCCGGCCAGACGGTCATGCACATGCATATCCACCTGATCCCCCGTTATGCCGGCGACACCGCCGATCCGCGCGGCGGCGTGCGCTGGATCATGCCCGAGAAGGCTCCCTACTGGAAAAGGAAATGAGTTGATCAGGCGCCTTGTTTTCCGGTTCCAGATCTAAGATTATATCAAGGCGGCGAGGAATGAGGCTCCAAGGCGTACAATTTAGTACGTTGAGGGGCCTGCCCTGACAAGTCAGAATAGTTCGTTCACGAATGCTTCACATTCTAACTCACTAAGACGAGCCAACGAAGATAGGGCTTTGATATGGAATCGGAATTACCTGCCCCAGCCCGAGAACAGCCCCGGGCAGCTGTTCCCTTCCCAGGCTCCCGAGATGACCTTGCCGGACCTGTCTACTCCCAGCAGTCTTATGCAGTTGTTGGTGTCGCGCCGTGAAGAAGGGAAAGGGGAGTGAGGCGGGGAAAGTATGCCGTCGTATGTGCTCCAGATGAACAGGTGCTTCCCCGAGACTCTCAGCTCTTCGGAGGGCTGCCCCCACTCGGCGATCACCTCGGATACAGGCTGGTTCTGCCATGATGCAATCACCGAGTTCATGGCCTGGTTGGTGCACCCGGCGGCAAAGGCCAGTGCAAGGAGCATCAAGGTCAATCTGAGACTGAAAAGGAATTTATGCATAACCTGCCTTGTGAATAGTGGTATGTTGTCAAATGCCGCTTTCTCGCTCTTCGGACCGGCATCTGCCAACGGATCCTGATGGTGAGTTCGAACGAGTATGTTTATAATCAATTTGAGGGATAAAAACCACTTTGAATAATGCCGAAAAGATGTTTTCCTTTCCTTCCGGCCGGAACGGTTATCATCACAGGGAATTGGAATCATGCCGCTGAAAAATCCGGCAATGGAAAATAAACATGTAACCAATACTTTCCTGCGCTGGCTGCTGATAGCCTGCGGCTGGATTGCGGTGGCGGGGGGCGTTGTCGGGATTTTTCTGCCACTGGTGCCGACGGTGCCGTTGTTGCTGCTGGCGGCGGCCTGCTTCGCCAGAAGCTCGGAGCGCTTCCATCGCTGGCTGGTTGAGCACAACCACCTGGGTCCGCTGGTGCGGGATTACCTTAGCGGGGCGGGTATACCCGTCAGAGCGAAAAGAGCCGCGATCGGTATGATATGGGTATCTTTTCCGCTTTCAATATTCCTGTTCGCGCAGCAGTTCTGGTTGAAGGCGCTGCTGGCGGCCATTGCTGTCGGTATCACGCTGTATCTTCACTTTCTGCCGACTGCGCCGGATGAGAAGCTGCGTGGATAATTAAGCACTGCCGGACTCATGTCCGCTAAATTGTATGTCAACGGATAGTTTGTCCGTCACTATCATGTTGAACCTGGAAAATAACCGATGCGATCCTTTGCAAACCTGTTCCTGATCCTGTTTATTGCCGACGGCGGTTTTTCCCTGGTGGATGAGCTTGTGCCGCTGCTTTCACCGCTGGCTCCCTTTACCGGGTTGAGGCTTTTACTGGCCGGCGCCGTGATCATCATGGCTGTTCCGCTCTATTTCAGCCTCGGCATCGATCGGCGCCTGCCGAAGCGGGTCTTTCTGCCGCTGATCGCCTTTACTTTCTTCTGCCCCTTGTCCACCTGGCTTTTTCCGGGGCTTGCAGATGTGCGGATATTCGGGCTGCTTGCCGCCACCGTGCAGGTTCTGCTCGGTATGCTCCCGCTACGCTATTTCCGCAACGGCGGGCACCGCTCACTGACGATGCCGCCCGAGCTGTTCGACGCCCCGTTTTTCAGCCTCGGGAACACGCTTAAGTTCTGCGCGGCAAGCCTGCCGGTCGTCCCGCTGGTCCTGGCGATGTACCTGCTTTCCAGCGCGGATGCTTACATGGCCGGGCATACCGCGGGTTTCATGCGTCTTGAGCCGGGCGGGCTGCGGATGACCGAGCGGGTCTATCGTCGCGACAACCGCACGATCCGGCTGGCGGCGATGATCCATGTGGGCAACCGGAAATATTATGACGAACTGAGCGGTTCGATCGCTGCGGGCAGGATCGTGGTACTGGCCGAAGGGGTCAGTGATGTCGGCAACCTGTTGCGCAACAGGATCGATTACGGCAGGGTGGCAGGTTTTCTCGGCCTGGCTTCCCAGCAGGAGATGCGTTTCCGGGGCAGGCTGATTGAGGAGGATGAGTTCGATTCGCCTCGTCCCGATTCAGGGGACGGGGAGGGTCTCAAAACGGCGGAGCAGCCAGATATCCTCAGGGCGGATGTGGATGTGAGCGCCTTCCGACCGCCGACCATTCTCTTTCTCGACGCGATCGGCAAGCATCTGCGGGAGAGCCCCTCCTTCATCAAGGGGGTGATGGCGCTCAACTCGTGGGGAGAGAAGAACATCACCACGGAAATGCATGCCGTCATCATGGACGATATCCTGCACCGTCGCAATATGGCCCTGATCCGCCATCTTGACCAGGCGCTCGCGAGATACGATACCGTCGTGATCCCTTGGGGGGCGCTGCACATGGAGGAGATCGAAGCGGAGGTCGTGAAACGGGGCTTCAAGCTGCAGGAAGAACGGCAACGGGTCAGCATCGATTTCCTCAAGCTGCTCCAGGGCCGGCTGGACAGTCTCTAGTGCCGCATTACCGATCGTTGTTACGGTTGTTCAATCGTGTTCGACCGGGTTGTCATCCTGGTACTGGTCAATGAACGTGGTCTTGTCCATGCGGTCGAGGCCTTTGGCAAGCAAACGGAAACCGAACATCATCAGAATCAGTCCGAAAAATGCCAGCGGAGCCGATTTCAAGGCCATAGCAACGATGCCGAAGGTCATGAATGTGATCCCCAGGCTCTGGCACCTCTCCTGTTTTTCCCTTCCAACACTGCTGACCGAGAAGCAGTATAGCTGATAGCACATGACCAGCAGGGGAAGGATTATCATGATTTCAAAATATACGCGCATAATCACTCCCTATAGATATTTGACTGTTTAATGAAACTCTACCTTATCGGCAATAATATCAACTGTTTTTTTGTGAACGCAAGTGTCGACATGGCACTGTCGGCCCATATCTTACCCCGGTCACAACAGATGCGGTTTTGTGTGGTATACTCCTGAATGTAAACAGATATTCAGGACGGGGTCTGTGCCGCCGTCATGTGACCAACAGAAAGGGATTGCCATGAAAACTGGAAAACTGGTTGTTATCGAAGGAATCTATGGAACCGGCAGATATGCGGTCAAGCTGGCCGAAAATCTGCGCGAGGCGCTGATGCGCCAGGGCAGGGAGGTCTATGAGATCGACAGTCCCGATACCGGCCGCGCGATTTTGATGGGGGCGCAGGATATGGACTGCGGCTGGCGCTACGGTCTTTTCAAACCCGATTTCTTTTACGAACTGGCATCACGGGCCAGGGCCTGCAGCGTGATCCGCGATGAGCTCCGTTCCGGGAAAATAGTGCTGTGCAAGAACTTCACGCTGGCTTCGATCGCCTACACCGCGATCAAGGGGCGCGACTGGTACGGTGAGGGGTTCGACGGCCTCGAGGCCCGCGCCCGCGGCTTGAACTTCGGGGGTGAGATCGCACCCGACCTGACTATTTACCTGGATCAGGCTCCGGAGATTGTTCTGGATCAGCTGGGTGCGCGATTTGAGGGACTGTTCTCTCCGGATGATCTCCATCTGCAGGCCGCCTGCTATAAAAAGGAGCTGGCAAAGCTGCCGGCGGACAAGGTCGGAATCATCGCTGTCGCCAATCCGGACGAGGTGATTACGGCCGAGGCGCTCAAGTTTGTCAACCGGATCCTCTGATCAGCGCTACCTTCAGTGAAAATGCGACAAAATCCATTAGTCCGGAGAGCGGCCGAATGAAAAAACTGCTTAGCTGGGGCGCGGTCGGCCTGTTGACCACTGCCATACTCGACCCGGTCGTATATTCGATGCTTGAGTTGCCGATTCCATGGGTCAGGGATCTGCTGATGGGCGTCGGCGGGGTCGGATGTTTTTACCTGCTGATCAGGTATCGCAATGAACTTTGATTAGTTCAGCCCGATCATGAATGTGTTGACATGAAAAGGGCGGCATTTCCGATGCCGCCCTTGCTTTATCTATCTCTCCCGGCGATCCCTCTCTTTGGGCCCTTTTTCCTTCTGGTTCTGCTCCCTGCCGTCATCCGGAGCAACTACTCTCCAGACTTTCTTTTCTTTTAATCCGCCACGTTGTGATTCCGGTCGCGGTTGTTCGACCCGTTGCGCCGCAGGAGCCGGTTGCGTTGTTGCCGGTTGCGGCGCCTTGATACCCTGACGCCGTTCCGTGCGTGGTGGAGTGGCCACTTGGGGGGAAGGTCCGGTTGTTGCAGCAGGAGCCGGTCTGGGTTGTTCAATTTGCCGGGGAACAACTCCTGAAACCGGCGGCGTGGGCTTGTCGTCTTTCTGCGGCGGCAACCGTCGTGGTTCAGGCCGCTGTTGTGGAACGCTCCGGGGCTGGACCGTAGCCGGCGGACGTTGGTCAACAGGAGTCGTGGCCGGTTGACGGACCTTTATTCCCCTGGTTTTGTCGTCAGTTGCCGCTGGTGGCGTTTGCTGCGGCCTGCGGCGCGCATCCGCCTCCGGGGTCAGGCGCGGAAATCTCTGGCGTAATTCACGATTGTCACGATATTCGGTTCGGGGAGGGGCAACCCTGGGCGGGGTTTGCTTGACTATCGGCATGCGAGTTTCCCTCAGCGGCTGGATGCGGGGGCTGCCGGCCGAGACCGAGATCGAAAGCGAAGCATTGCCGGAAGCGGACTGTGAAACGATTCTTCCCCTGAGAAAATCGTTCTGCTGCACGACAGTCATTCCCCCACGCAAATTACGGTTCCTGTATGCAATGTTCCCGGTGTTGACGCTGGTGGTGGTGACGTTGACGCTGTGGCGGCCATAGTGCCTGCGGCCGTAGAAAGTTTCGCCGGGCGCCAGCGGAGTCCAGCCGACGTGGTTGCCGGTGCGGTACCAGCCCACATAGCCGGGACCCCAGTACACATCGCCGCGGGCAGGGGGCACCCAGCACCAGCCAAAGCCGCTGACAACAGCCCAGCGTCCGTAATGGTAGGGAATCCAGCCCCAGTTTTCGGAGGAAATCCAGACATAGTCGCTGCCTTTCCAGATCCAGCGTCCGCTGCGATAGGGCGCCCAGTCATTGGAGATGATCACGGTCGGACGCCAGACCATGCCGTATTCGGGGACGCGCACCCAGCTGCCGTTGGAGTCCAGCTCGCCGGAATAGCCACGCAGCTCTTCGGGAAGAGGCGATTCTGCCCTGGCCGCCCGCGATTGTTCCCGGTCCCGCTCCATGTTCCACTCTTCCCAACTGTCTGGGGGATT
>JAURXC010000084.1 GCA_030654645.1 Deltaproteobacteria bacterium
CACAGAGGACACAGCCGAAAGTAGGCGCTTCTAAGCGAGTCCACGGAGAAAATTTAACTTATTACAGCATTAAGGCCATTCACCCAAAAGGTGATTCAAGAAAATAGATTTTTTGTTGTCAGTACTCTGTGTTCTCTGTGATCTCTGTGGCTAACTGCCGTTTTATGGTTCATTCCTTTTTCATGATCCGGGATCGGAAGCGAAGCTCTCGGCCAGTAACCAGCCTCATCGAATCCGCCCTGATCCACCTGCATATTATTATACGCCTTCATGAGATAAATGCTGCAGGTAATCCATCAGCGGCATTTGTTCACATTCAGTCCAGCGCCACCACGAATCCTTCGGAGATAAGCCTGTCGGTTGCACGTTCATGGGCCTTTTCCGCTGCTTTCAGCGAGGCATAGTTCCCGGCCCGGACCCTGTAATAACGGACGCCGTTGACAAGCGCCTCGCGAATCGAGGAGACGCCATGACGCTGTTTTACACTTTCCGCCAGCCTGCGGGCGTTTTCCAGCTTGCCGAAGGCGCCCACCTGGATGCCGAAAGCGCCCCTGTCATAACTGGCCGGGGCTCGATAAGCCGTTCCGCCCTTGACCGTCCCGTCCGGATATCCCAGCGCCTCTATCCTGACCGGGGCCGTGCCGCTGCCGACAATGCCGAGACCCTTGGCGGCCGAATAGGACAGATCGATAATCCTGCCGGCAACAAACGGTCCGCGGTCATTGATCCGTACCACGGTTTCGCGGCCGTTATCCCGGTTCCGGACCTTTACGTAGACTCCGAGAGGCAGGGTCTTGTGAGCCGCGGTCAGCGCATGCATATCGTAGGCTTCCCCGTTGCTGGTCGGCTTGCCGTGGAAATCGCTGCCGTACCAGCTGGCGATGCCGGACTGGACGAAGCCTTCGTGGCTGGAAAGCGGCTCATAGCGCTCGCCGTTTATCGTATAAGGCTTCTGCCCCGCCTTGCGCGGCTCCGCTGGAGCGCCGCGATAGACCTGTTTGACGTGGCCGCCGCAGGCAGCCAGCAGGCAGGTTACGAGTATCGCCGAAATTAATCTGAACATGGTTTCCTTAACGAAATCAGCTGATTTACTGGAATCAGGGCAGGATGTTCACAACCGTCCCCACCCTGATCCGGCGCGCCAGCGCCAGCCCGTCCGCGTTATCCATCACGAAACAGCCGCCGGTCACCCGCCGCCCTACCCGCTTGGGATTGTTGTTGCCATGTATCCGGTAGATCGCCCCTTTCCAGGTACTGTGCGACAGTGCGATCTTGAACGGCCCCATGTAGTTCAACGGGTGTCCGGGCGGGACCGCGGCGGGAAGCTCTATGCCGCGGCCGCGAAACACCTGCCGGGAGTAGGGGGTGGGATACCACCATGGGTTGAAGTGGATGCCGGTGACCCTGCCGGGACCGAGCGGGTAGGTTTTGAGCCCGGTCACGGCGGTGCCCACGCTGTATTGGGCGACCGGCACCCGCTCAGAGACGGATTTTATTTCGTAGAGGGTCAACAGATTGCGGCCGATGCTGATCTCGACCTGGTAGGTAGCCACGCTGTCGGGCTTGACGCTGTCCCGGCTGTTGTGTTGATTGATCGGAGGAGCTTCCGCACAGACGACGGGAAAAGACGCCAGTGCCAAAACAAGTGGTAAGGCGAGTATTATTCCGGGAATCATGGTTAACTTCCGGCCGGATGGTAGTGACTGTGGCAAGCCGCCTGAAATACTGAAATCAAGAAACGGCCTCGGAATCACACTCGGTCAGCATCGCAAGCAAATCTTCATCGGCAATGTCAGGAAGCACCAAGGCGCCCCGGGCGTCCTTTTCCACCCTGGTTATGCCGGGATAACGTTTTTCCAGCACCTTGATTTCAAGGGACTGCTGTCTGAGGGTCGCCAGCAGGCGGCGGTTTTCCTCTTCCAGATCGAACTTCTCGATCGCGGAACGGATCGCGAACTTGAGCACGGTATCATCCCAGGGCTTGCTGAAGAAACGGTAGATCTCACCCTCGTTCACCGCCCGCATCGCCGCATCCAGCGTGGCGTGGCCGGTCAGCATGATCCTGACCGTATGCGGGTACAGCTCCCGCACCTGGGAGAGGAACTCGGAGCCGGACATCCTGGCCATTTTCTCATCCGAGACCACCACCTTGACCGGGGTCTCCCGCAGGGTTTCCAGCGCCATCTCGCCGCTCAGTTCCGACAGGATTTCGTATGGTTCGTCAAACAGGGAACGGGCCAGGGCCGATATCACATTAGGTTCGTCGTCCACCAGTAGTATCTTGCTGTTCATACTGAATCTCCTTTACTGTCATAACAACCAGGAACGCCATGATACCGGATCATTCTTTCCTTGACAACGACTCACCGCAGAACGGGCAGACAATCCACCCGGCTTCCATCGGCATGCGGCAGGACCTGCAGCAGTTGTGGCGAAACGATCCGCAGTGAGGACAGAACAGGAACTTGGAGTCGATACTCCTGCCGCAGGCCTCACAGCAGCGCTCCATCCTGACCGTCGGGCCGACTGCCCGCAGCACCTCTTCCAGCGTGGTCCACCCCCTGCGTACCTTTTCCAGACCGTCTTCCAGCAGGGTGCGCATGCCATTGGCACGGGCCAAACTCAACAGGTCGGATTCCCTGTAGTCGGAGCCGATCAACTGACGGAAATCGTCATTCATCACGAACATCTCATAGATGCCGACCCTGCCACGGTAGCCGGTGTTGTTGCACTGCGGGCACCCCCGGCCGGCGGTCAGCTCGGTTCCCAGAAAATCCGCCGGCAGGCGCAACAGCTCCAGCAGGGAAGCGTCGGGAGCAACGGCGGCGGCGCAGTCACTGCAGACCTTGCGCACCAGCCGCTGGGCAATCACACCCTCCAGCGCCGAGGCCAGTATATACGGTTTTATGCCCATGTCCACCAGGCGGGTGATCGAAGCCACGGCACTGTTGGTATGCAGCGTGGTCAACACCATGTGGCCGGTCAGGGCCGCCTTGAAGGCCACGTCGGCGGTTTCAAAGTCACGCACCTCTCCCACCAGGATCACGTCCGGATCCTGACGCAGGGTGGCCCGCAACACCTGTGCGAACGAGAGCCCGATCTTCTCGTGAATCGAAACCTGGTTGGCCTCCTCCAGGAAATACTCCACCGGCTCCTCGATGGTCTCGAAGTTCTTGCTGGGATTCATCATGGCCGCCAGCAGCGAATAGAGCATGGTGGTCTTGCCGCTGCCGGTCGGTCCGGTGGCTATGATCACCCCCTGCGGTTTACGGCTGATGATGGTGATATTGCGATAATCGTCCTCCAGCACGCCCAGTTCGTCCAGGCGCTTGATAGAAGCGCTCTTGTCCAGAATGCGCATCACGATTTTTTCGCCATTGATGGTGGGAAGCGAAGAAACTCGCATGTCCACAATGCGGATGCCGGCCTTGACCGTGATCCGGCCGTCCTGTGGCCGGCGCCGTTCGGATATGTCCATCTTGGCCAGGATCTTGATCCGCGAGATCACCGCCGGGTGAAGCTCGGCCGGAATCCTGATCTTGGCATGCAGCATTCCGTCAATGCGGAAACGGATAACCGAATACTTGGTTTTGGCCTCGATATGGATGTCGCTGGCGCCATAGCGGATCGCCTCGGAGATGATCGCATTGACGATGCGGATGACCGGTGGCACCTTGGATGAGCCGATCAGCTCCTCGACGCTGGCCTCCTTCTCCTCCTCGTCCAGCACGATATCGATCTCGTCCAGCGGTTCCAGGTCATCCATGTCATCCAGATCCTGCTCTCCCGGCTCACGGGACAAGCTCCAGACCTGGGCTATCTTTTCGACGATCTGTGATGAAGCGGACAGAAGTGGCACCACCCGCATTCCGGTCACCCGGCCAATGTTATCGCAGGTGACGATATCCGACGGATCGGCCATTGCCACGGTCAGATTGTTACCTTCGAGCCTGACCGGCACCAGCCGGCTCTTTTCGCACAACTCCTTTGGCAGGCAGCGCGCCAGGTTGTGGGGTATGGTCACCTCGCGCAGGTCAATGAATTCGACGCCCAGATGTTTCTGGAGTGCATCGACTATCCGGGCTTCGCTCAGGATTCCGGTCCTGACGAAAAAATCGCCCAGAAACTCGTTGGTATCCACCTGTTTACGTGCCAGGTCCAGCTCCTGCACACCGATCAGACCGGACTTGACCAGCACATCCCCCAGCATGCCGCGGTTCTGCTCGAACAGCCCGGTGAAGCTCCTGATCTTGTTCTGCTGCTGACGGGCCAGTTCCTTCAGGCGCCGGTTTTCGTGCAGCAATACGTACTGCTGTAGCGCCAGCGATACCGTCAGGCGCAGGTCCTCATCGTTCCAGGGCTTGGTGATGAACTTGTAGACCGCGCCATCCTTGACCGCGCCCATGATGGAATTGACATCGGCGTAACCGGTCAGCATGATGCGGATCGTTTCTGGATACTGTTCACGGACGGTCTTGAGCAGTTCAGCACCGCTCATTCCGGGCATGCGATGGTCGCTGATGATCAGCTGCACCTGTTGGCGTTTGAGGATTTCCAACGCTTTCGCGGCCGAATCGGCGGTAAGAATGGTGTAGTTTTCCTCGTGGAAGATCCGGTAGAGGGCTTTGAGCACATTCTCCTCGTCATCGACGAACAGCAGCGTAAACCCCCGCTCGGCCGGCAAAGAGAGATCCTGCTCGATAATTTCACCGGAAACCTCACCGGAGATCTTCTGTGTCCCCAAGGTTTTGAAAAGTTCGGCATACCTGGACATTCGCTACACATTCCTCTCTTTTGCGATCGGAAACCTGATGGTTACCGTGGTTCCAAATCCTTCACCCGATTCGATTGCGATGCCGCCGCCGGCGGCGCTGATGATCTCGCGGGCCACGGTCAAGCCCATGCCGGTGCCGCTCCCCACTTCGCGGGTGGTAAAAAAAGGATCAAAGACCCGCGAGAGGTTCTGCTGCGGGATACCGCAACCGTTATCGGCAATCTCGATCACGATCCCGCCCCCCTCGACCCGGCTGGCCACCCTGACCCGCACCCCTTCCGGACGGGATTGAAGCGAATTCTGGATGATGGCGAGAAATGCCTGGGAGATCAGCGCCGGGTTGCATTCAAACAGCGGCAACGGCCGCATTTCGCGCACTAACGAACAGCCGGGGCCGATCTGTGGAGCGAGCACCGACAGCGTCCGTTCAAGTTCGACATTCAGGTCCGCATCCGAGCGGGCGGTCTCGTCCACGTGGGAGAAGCTCTTCAGGTCGGACACGATGCGGGCGATGCGATCGCTCCCATCGATGGACTGATTCAGCAGCTCGCGGGTGTCCGAGATAATAAAGTTCAGCTTCAGATCACGCCGTTTCTGCTCTGTATCCTGCTGCAGCTGATGGAGGGGTGTATTGCCGGATATAAGCAGCTGGTAATAATCGAGCATTTCATGCATACGCTCAAAATAACGCCTGAAACTTGACAGGTTGCTGCGGATGAACCCGTTGGGATTGTTGATTTCATGGGCCATGCCGGCGGCCAGGCTGCCGACCGCGGCCAGTTTTTCCTGCTGGAGCAGTCTGGCATAGGCCTGCTGCAGCTCGGCCGTACGCTGTTCCACCTTATGTTCCAGGGACAGGGACAGATCGCGATAACGGGCTTCAGACTCCCGCAGCCGGCTGTTGGTTTCCAGCAACTGCTCATAGGACTCCTGAACCACAGAGGTATGCAGTTCCGTGGTCAACATCCGCTTCAGGTTATTGGTGATGATCAGCTGAATCGCGTCGCGGACCAGCATGGACATGGCCTCGGAGCGCTCCGGGTTCCCGCTGCCGCAGACCATCACCAGTATCCCCTTCGGCTCCCCCTCCACCAGCAGCTTGCCCCTGATTTCAGAAACGCCGCCCGACGGCGCTTCATCCCCGGCGGAACAGAGCGGCAACCCATCCTCGTCCAGGAGCAAGGCTCGCACCACTCCGGCTCTTACGGCACTGCGCAGCAGCGGTTCGATCTCGCCCCGGCCGATGATTTCGGACAGCCGTTTTTCCTCGCCGATCACGAAGGTCAGGTTGGGGGTATTTTCGTTGATGGTGGTCATGGAGGCCTCGTAGGAACTTTTACCAGCAATCCGGATGTTATCACGTTATCGGGGGAATTGAACGGCTCTTATTCCTGTTTAACCGGCAGCCTTACCGTAAAGGTCGTGCCTTGGCCGACCTCGCTCCGAACCAGCAGTTCACCACCATGCTTCCTGACGATGTCGCAACTGATGGCCAACCCCAGGCCGGTTCCCTTGCCGACCTCCTTGGTTGTGAAAAACGGTTCGAAGATCTT
>JAURXC010000338.1 GCA_030654645.1 Deltaproteobacteria bacterium
AAGTTCCTGTTCGGGATCGTGGATTCCAGCAGCCTGCGCGAAACGTTCATGACGCTGCTAAACAGCCGCAACCGCTCGTTGATGATGGAAATTATCACGATACTCGAGGATTATATCGACTGTTCCCGCGACGAGCAGGAACAGGTCAGGATCTTTGACGCCTGCCTGGAAATTGTCGTGTCCGACGATGCCGATAACAATATCAAGCATCACGCCTCCAACCTGTTGAGCGTGTTCTTCAAAAAGGTCAGCTCGACCGAACTGGGCGCGACCTTGAAACGGAAATATATCGAAAGACAGGTGGAAAAAGCGGAGGCGGTCTACCGCTATCTCTGCAGCGGCGCATCCGGTCTTAACAGCACTTTTCTGGCGGACCTGCTGCGCCCCCTGAACGACGGTGGCAGCGTCTATCAGATCAAAATCCTGACCTACTTCAGGATGATCCTGGAAAAAGCCAGGATTCCCGAGGAGGCCGATACGGTATTGGACACCTATCCCGACTACTGGAACCAGGATGAACCGCCCAAGGACGAAAAAGTCCGCACGATCTGTTCCAGGATACTCCGGGCGGTTGACGAACTGTGGGAAATGACCACCGATGAGGAGGTCCGGGCGCTGATCATCAGGATCAGGTTCGGCGAATACGCAAACAAGCGCGAACTGCTGGAGCAGATCCGCGGCAAGACCGAAGGGGAGCGCTTAAGCAGCGCCGCGCAGGAAAAGCTGTCGCTGATGCTGCAATGTTTTCTGCATCCCGAGCAGGAAGATGTCCTGAAACTGCAGGCCTCGCAACTGCTGCTGTTCAAGATCGGCGACCCGGCCAGCAGGCTGGCCGCGCTGCGCTACCTGGCGTCGTACCTGGAAAACAAGAACCTGAACTATGCCGAAAAAGGGAGCATTGTGACCGTGGTGGATGAGCTGCTGGCTGAAAAAAAACTGGGCGGCCCGGTTCGCGAAAAGGCTCAATACCTGCTGTTCATTGCCGACCCGGAGCGTTTGAAGGGTGAAGATGATCTGAAATCGGTGCTGGCCTATCTGCGCGGCATTGCCGAAGGGGAGGGGTTTGCGTCGGAAAACGCCCGGCAACGGGTACTGCTGTCGTTGACTGCGGTGATCGCAATGGCGAATATAAATGAAAAACTGAAAAAAGCGGCCCAGTACCTGGAGTTTAAGATCCGCAACCCGAAGGACAGCCCGACCTGGGAATCGTTAACGTGAAACGGCGGGGTTAGCGGTTGCTTGTTTGGTGTTAAAAGTTTATGTGAGTGTAAGTAGGAGATTTATAATAACAATTGACTTAGTTTTAATGTGAGAGTAGAAAACTGAATACAGAAAGTCATCGAAAAGGCACAGCACGGGCAACCGTGTGTCGCAATGCTACCATCCCAGCGGGATAGAGGGGCTGTCGAAATGGCGTGAGGGTGCTTGCATTAAAGCCCGCCGGTTCGATCCGGCGGGCTTTTTTTGTCAACAGTCTGTTTTATTGATGTAATGACGCATGTTGTGCCAGTTACTCCACCTCAAGGGAGCTTGCAATGTTTAAAAAAAATTACCTCGCTGCATTGACGATTCTTCTTACTCTGTTGTTGTGTGCTTTTAATAATGCAAATGCCGGCAATTTGATTGTCAATTTTGATTTTGAATCCGGGAACCCGGGTTGGACAACAACCAGCAGTGCCAGTGCGGCGGTTATCGAGAATATTACCGGGGCTGGCGGCAATGGCAGTAACTGGTATGCGCGTTTGGGCAAAGCGGACAATGTTACGGAACGATTGTATCAGGATATAGTGATTCCGGCTAATACGGCGGTGGCCACTTTCAGGTTCAAATATAAAATAGACACACTGGAAACAACTACTTCATCTGTCTATGACGACCTGAACATCGATCTCATTGACACGGCAACAAACCAGGTGCTTGTCAACGTCGCTTCGATGAGTAATCTTGACAAGACCAACGGCTGGACAAGTGCCGCTCCGGTGGATATTTCGATGCTGCGCGGTAAAACCGTGCGGATACTGGTTACGGTAACAACCGATAGCGGACTGATAACCAACTTCTATGTTGATGATGTCGTTGTGGATGCTTCTCCGGTGAAGATCGTTCAGATTGATACCGGTGTCTGCCCGGCGGTCAATGCAACGGTGACATTTATCGACCCAGGCGGTAGCGGCGGTACCGGAAGCCTTACCGTGGCCGACTTTATTGTCAAAGAGGATGGAATAGAGCAGACCCCGATTACCGTTAATCGCGCTGATGCGAATTCCGCGTCCGGCAATGCCGTAACCCTTGTGCTTGATTACAGCGGCAGTATGGGCAGTTTGACGGGACAGACGGTCATAGATATGCAGAATGCCGCAACCGGTTTTGTTAATCAGCTGAGATCCACCGATTTTGCGGAAGTCATGAAGTTCAGTACGTCAATTTCTCTGGTCAGCGGTTTCACCAATGACAAGACCAGTCTTGTGAACGCCATCACCTCCAATTGGAGCGGTTCCGGAGGTGGCACTAAACTTTATGATGCACTGTATCAAGCTGTATCGAATACATCCGCAGCGCAGGGCAATAAAGCGATAATCGTCATTACCGACGGTTTTGATGAAGGTTCCGTCGATCATACCATCAATGATGTGATTGCATACGCCAACACCATGGGCGTGCCGATATATTCCATCGGACTTGGGACCGGTGTGAAGCCCGATATCCTGAATGCCATATCGGGTGGTACCGGTGGTTATTACTACTATTCAGCCAACTCTTCCGAACTGGCGTCTATTTATCAATCCATATCCAGCCTGATAAGCAACCAGTACATTATCACATACCGATCTGAACTTATCGATCGGCAGTTGCATACCGTTACTGTTGAATCGACGCATGCCGGGTTTGTAGGAAACAATAGCAGAACCTTTCTGTCCTGCGGCTCTGCCAGCCAGAACAGCATATTGTTGCCAAGTGACAATGGTTCAACAGACGGGTTCATCTCAAATGCCGGCGTGCCAACCTATTATAAGTTTACAGCGACTGTGACTGGCGAGTATCGCATCTATACTACAGGGGCAGTTGATACCTATGGAACCTTATATGATACAACCGGCATCCTGCTGGATGGCGATAATGACGGTGGAACTTATCCTAATTTCCTGCTAAAGGCCGCGTTGACAGCCGGTCAGGAGTATACAATCAGGGTCGTTGGCGCCGGGTTGGGTAACTACACGCTCGTTGTAGAGCGCCCGGGAGCAATGAGCGATATTGATGGCAATGTTCTGTTTTCCCCGATCTATCCTGCTGAAAATGTCACCAGCATGGTTATGCAGGGGGGGAAAGCCAAGCGTGTTTACCACCTGCTTAACGCGACCACTAATGGTGTCATCCCATATAAATTCGTTCATTATCAGACATGTACCCAGGAGGCGACTCCCGTATGCAGTGCCAAGAAGGATACGGCCAGCGATGTTGGAGGCTTCGTTGTTATTGAGACTGACTGGATAACCGACGCTCCCGGTTCAATCCAGACCCGAACCATAAAACTGGTGGACAACAACGGGATCCCTCTCGGCGCCGATCCGGCAAACCTGCCTGTTTTCTCCATCCAGGTTTTCCCCCGCTCTCTAAAACAGGATGTCGGCCTGACAGCCGGACGGTACCTGGGTGCAGGTTTCATGGGTGGGGCCAGTGTCGGTGTTGTAGATGCCTACCTGTTCAAAACCGGCTTCAAGTTCGGGCTTGGGGTTGGTGCGAGTCTGGTTTTTGACAGCAACGACTATGCTGTTTCCTACGATCAGAAAGATTCCAGTTTTAAATATGCAGACCGGACCGTGCTCGGACTCAACGCTAACATCGAGCCTTCCTACGGTGTAGTCCTGGAGGGGCCTGAACTCAGTTTCGGCGCCACATCCATGAGTTTTATCAATGGAGAGCTGAAGAAGTCGTGGCGCGATGAACGCAATGACAAATTTCCAGAGTTCTTTTCTACCGATCCTGCCCTGCAAGCCAATTCCGCGATTCAGTCGATCGGCCTGTCAGCGCGTCTTTATCAACTTTCCTCCCTTTTTCTTTACGGGGGGCAGCGTGACAGTGTCAGTTCGTTCCTGTTGAACTCCCTTGTCAGCAAGCTTTACTCGTTGAGCAACATGAAAGATTTTCGGGATGAAAAGGGCTATCGGCAACAGGTAGATGCAAAGCTGGGAGTTGGTATGAAACTTCAAAGCGTTCTTACATCAAAAAGTGGGTCGACTACCATGCTTCCGGAATTCTCACTGATGGGATTTGATGGAGGGGTGCAGTTTGCCATTGGTGAATCCATGGCAGTGGATGGTTCCTCAAGCAAGAAGAATACAAGTTTTACCTATAATTTTTCAATCTCCAGCGGGGTCAAGTTTGCCATTCCTCTGCCGGTCAAGTCACTCAAATTGAATCTGGGTGTTAATCCTTCGCTAAGCTGGGGGGGGACTTATGATAATGAAATTATCAGGGATGCCGGTGGCAGGATTAAACAGATCAAGCTTGGCATGACTACAGACAGTATTGCAGCCTCCAGCGGGACATTTTTCGGAGGCGGGCTGCTCGAGAAAAAGGTCAATGTCATCACAACCGATCCGCGCTATGCGGAAGTTCTGTATAACAACGGCATTGGCGTTCGCGCTTTGGCTGGTGCAGGACTGCTTGGCGGAAGCCTTGGACTGGTGGAAGGGGATCTTCACAATGACCTTTTCTCGATTCTAAATTACAAACATGTTACCGGACTGGGATTGGTGAATTATTCTCCGCTGAGATACTACGTGGAGCAGGTTGAGACAAGGAATTTCCAGCTTGATCTGCCTTTTGATTTTGGCGAAGGCATATATGCCGAAATAGGTCTCCAATTGGGAGCAATTGATTCCATTGCCCAGATTACCACAGTAGGCGTGTCACTTGCCCAAGGTAATTTTGAAACAGAGGAATATCAGCCCAATGACAGTTTTGTGCAAAGCAAGGTAAAGGGAATCAACGATGTAACTTCCGTCTATGGCAAGCATATCAAGAGTGCGGTTGATGCCGTTGTGGTAAAAGCCAGCGCCATGATTGACCAGGGTAAGGTCGCAGTCAATAACCTGGTTGATGGAGGGGTGGAAATAGCTCAATCCGTTGGCAGCAGCTTTTACAATGGGGCCAATTACCTCGCCCATCTGGCCAGTACGATCAAGATGCCGGTAGCTCAGAATATCGTGACCAGGCGTGCGGATACCAGCGCTACCTCGGTAGCTGCCGTCACAGTCGGGCAGATGCACTTTGCCAATCTCAAGGATCCTGCCGGTGTTGATTTGACTGACTTCCCGGCGCCATTGACCTTGTCTTTGGGATACTCCATTGCAGATCTGACCGCCGCCGGTCTGACAGTTGCCGACGCGAGCAGGTTGCGAATTTACCGCTGGGATTCGAAGGAAGGCTGCTGGTTGTATCTGGGCGGTACAGTAAATACAACAACCCAGTCGGTTACAATTGATATAACCAGAAAGGGCGGCTTTGTTCTGGCAATCGATAATGCCGCTCCGGTTATCAATGGTTTTGCCGCATTGGACAATACTACCAGGCCTGTGATTGGCGCCACGTTGATAGATGGTTTCAGTGGTATCGATACAAGCACAATTGCCATGGATATAAATGGGATTCGTGTGGTCGATTCGGCAAACTGGCAGAATTATTTCAATCCGGTCACCGGAGCTTTTGAATATCGTCCGTCATCTCCACTGTCCCCCGGAAGCTACACGGCCGTCTTGTCCATAAAAGATACTTCCGGCAATACGGCTTCGGCAAATACCACTTTCCAGGTTAATGCCAACACGGTCTCAATCAGTCATACTCCGCCTGCCTCGATCACCGCCGGGACTACAGTGCCAATGCAGATTACTGTGTCAGGCACTACCGTGAAGAGCGCCTGGCTCTCATACCGCCTGGGCATGGACGGTCCCTTCAAGGTGCTGATCATGAACGTCAGTGGCAGTGCCTGTTCCGCAAGCATACCGGCAGCCGACACCAATGGCAAGATGCTGACCTACTACTTTGAAATTGCAGGTGATGACGGTTACATCACCTATGCGCCCCTGTCAGCGCCTACGGTTCCATATGTAGCGCCGATTTCCGAGGGCAGCACCAGGAAACTGGTCGTGGCCATTACCGGTCCGGGGGCGGGAAGCATCAACGCCACTCCGGCTCTGACCTGCACTTCATCCGGCTGTTCAGGAACGTTTGCTCCAGGGACAGTAATTGCACTCAATGCCAATCCGGATTCGCTCTCGGTTTTTGGCGGTTGGTCCGGAGACTGTGAGGGATCGGATGCCTGTGTTCTCACACTGAATGCCAATGCTAACGTGACGGCAGCATTTCACAAGCCCGGACAGTATCGCTTGACCGCCACCATCAGCGGCACCGGTTCCGGTGCAGTAAACAGCACTCTACAAGGGTTTGCCTGCTCCTCCCAATCCTGCAGCGGGCTTTTTGATCCGGGCGCCAACGTTACTCTGACCGCGGAGCCGGGACCTTCGTCAGTATTCAGCGGTTGGAGCGGCGGCGGTTGCTCCGGGATATGTTCCTGCACCGTTGCCATGTCGTCGGCAAAACAGGTGACGGCCAATTTTACTTCCAGCATCGCCACCAGAAACCTGCTGCAGAATCCTGGCTTTGAAAGCGGCGGAACTGCCTGGACCGAATCTCCGGTCGGACTCATTACCAATACTCAACTTTCAGGGGAGAACAGCGGGAGTGGCGGGAGTGCCTGGTATGCTTCGCTGGGCGGAGGCAACAATCTCGCCCAGGCAATTACCCAGGATCTGACT
>JAURXC010000340.1 GCA_030654645.1 Deltaproteobacteria bacterium
GGCGAAGAGCATTGTGCCGACCCGGGCCGGATCGATGCCGCGGGCCAGCAGGTCATCCAGCATGCGCGGGAACTCGCGGTAGTTGTCGCGGGTATAGTTGCCCCCCAGCTGCAGCAGCACGATCTTGTGGATATCCAGCACGTTGCGCAGGATCGCTTCATAGCTCCCCAGCCCGGAGACAAATGGGCGGCTTCGGTCGTGCAGCTGCTGCGGGCCGTCGATGGTCACCTTGGCCCCGGAGAGCCCCAAGGAAAGCAGCTCCTCGGCGCAGGCGCGGTTCAGCAGCGTGCCATTGGTGACCAGCGAGAAGCCGAAGGCCACCCCGCGCTCGCGGGCGGCCTGGCCCAGCGGACGGGCAATGGCACGGATCAGGTCGAGGGAGAGCAGCGGCTCGCCGCCGTAGAAGGTCAGCCGCAGCGACTGCCCCTTTTCAATCCGCTCGCTACGGATGCTCTCCACCAGCAGCGCAGAGGTGTCGGCGCTCATGTAGTGTTGGCCGCGGAAACCGTCCTCGTAGCAGTAGGGGCAGTCCAGGTTGCAGTCCAGGTTGAGCACCACCACGGCGCTGAAAGGTGTATTGGCGCGGGGGGTGTCGAAGATCGTGCGCAGCCGCTCGCGCTCGGCGGCCCGGTCCGGGGTCAGGATGTCGAGCCGGGCCAGGATCTCGCGCTCCTCATCGGGCAGCGTGCCGTTGCTGGCCGCCTGCAGCAGTTCGTCCGGCAGCAGCACCACCGCCGAGCGCAGGGTGGAGTAGACCAGGTTCATCCCGGGCCGCTCCGGGCAGGGGTAGATCTTCAGATAGTTGGACAGCTGCATGTATGGTCTCCAAGGGTGGATGTAAAGCCTCACTCTTTAGTAAGTTAAAAGTTATTTTCTGCTGTTTTCAGGCAGAAAATAACTTCGTTAACGCACTTATCCTGTTTATCAGGGTTAAGAGAGGGGGAACGAGGGGGATTTGATTTTGATTCTTGAATGGGTACAAAAAAAGGGGGATCGCTCCCCCTTTCCTTGAACCTGTAAACGGAATCGATTACACAAGCGGAATGAGAGACAGCGCACAGCAGGCTGCCAGCGGTCCCTCGAATGCGCAATCGTTGCCTTTTTCCAGTACTACCAGGGTGCTCGTTTTCATCTGTTTAGGTCTCCTCAGTTGGTGTGGTATTATCCGCGGGGGACGCCCTCGCCTTCCCGTCGGTTGTGAAGCAGTCTCCATTTCCGCCAAATGCATGGGGAAATCTTTACCAAGTCAAGCCTTTATAGCATGATACGCCAATTGTCAAGCATATATAACTGTTTTTTAAAATATGTTTGTAAACTTAACGATTTAATATGATTGTGTAATCCGGATGATTTTAGTCGGGATTCGCCGCTGCCTTATTTTTCTTTCCGGCGGTTACGCGAAAATTTCAGCGTGCCGTTTTGGTTGATATTTTGACAGATTGCACCTATAGTTGCCCGACTATTTGAATGTCCTGAGAAAATGACCCGTGCCCAAAATCATCCTTTATGCCTTGCCATACATCCTGTTGACCTGCCTGTCCTGCCATGCGGCGGATGTGCTGATCATTGCCGACGCCCAGCTCAAGCCGGTTATGGAAGTAACCCTGGGAATGCGCAAGACCCTGCATGCCTCAACCAAAACCTATTCTCCGGGAGAGGTGCGCGGCAACCTGACCGCCATTTTGCAAAAGGAGGAGGCGCGGGTGGTGGTGGCGCTGGGGCGCGAGGCTCTGGCCGAAGCGCTGACCCTGCCCCAATCGATTCCGGTGATTTATGACATGGTGGTGACACCGCCGGCCGTCAGTCGCTCCAATACGGTCGGCTTCTTCATGGCAACCCCGGCCGGGGAGTACGCCGAACTGGTGCGGAACCATCTGCCGGGCCTGAAACAGGTGTCGGTGGTGGGCAGCCGTACATTACTGAACCTCCTGGCCGGTGATCTTTCCTACCCGCTAAACTCGCACACCGTGAACAATACCGTCGAATTCGTCAATATGGTCAAACAGCTGGATAATGCCGACGCGATCCTGCTGTTGCCGGACAGCGGCATCATGACCGCAACCGCGATGGAAGAGGCCTACTTGCTCTCTTTCCGGCGGCGGATTCCGCTTCTGGGCATTTCCGAGCGGCATGTCAAGGAGGGGGCGCTGCTGGCGCTGGTGGTGGATATGGTCAATGTCGGCCGGGTGATCGGCGAGTATGCCACCAGGGCTCTGAAAAGTGGCAGCGTCGGCCAGCAGTCGGCCTTCCCGCCGCGCAAGTTCGACCTGTACCTGAATATGGGCACAGCCCGCAAGATGCGTCTGAATATTCCGGATGAGCTCGTACGCATGGCCAGAAAGGCCTATCCATGAAGCTATTGAGCCTGAAAATGACCTTCCGCGTCAAGGCGCTGCTATTCATGATCCCGCTCTTGCTGCTGATTTCATTTTTCCATACCTGGGAGTCGATCCGGGCCGGCAAGGGGGTCATCCGCAGTGAAATCATCAAACGCGCCGAAGCGATCACCACTCTGGCGACCAAGATCGGCGAGCTGCCGATTCTTTCGGGCAATCCGGAACTGTTGAAGAGCACTGCCGCTTTCCTCAGGTCCAACACCGAGGTGGCGACCGTCACCTTTTATGACAACAGGATGACGCCGCTGATTCATAACGGCCCGGCGTTGGCCCGCCATCTGACCACTCCCCCCACATCACCGGCGCTCTCAATGTCCGAGGAAAAAGCCGCATTTGTCTTTTACGCACCGGTATTCACCGAGAAGCTGCAGGATGATTTCGATATCATCAGCGGTATGGATAGCGGGCAGAAGGTCAAGGAAACCATCGGCTGGATCAGGATCAGTTTTTCCAAGGCAACGCTGCGCGAGAACGAACGGCGCATCGTTGCGCGCGGCGTTGCGCTGTCACTGGCCTTCGCAACGGCCAGCTGCCTGGCGGCCTTTTTCTTGATGGGGGTGGCCACCCGACCGCTGCGCCAGATCGTCAGGATGGCCGATGACGTCTCCCACGGTGATTTCAGCCGCGAGTTCGAAATCCACCAGCAAGACGAGGTGGGTGCTCTGGCCAGTTCGTTCTCGGCGATGCGCCACACCATTCGCATGGTTCTGCAGGAGACGGACGGGCTGATCGTCGCGGTGCAGGAAGGGCGACTGGACAGCCGCAGCGATGCGGGCCGGTTCGAGGGGGAATGGCACAATCTGGTGCAGGGGGTAAATGACCTGGCCGGGGCGTTTGCCAAGGGGGTGGTGGAGTTGCAGACCGCGAAGGTTGCGGCCGAAACCGCCAACCGCGCCAAGAGCGAGTTTCTGGCCAGCATGAGCCACGAACTGCGCACGCCGCTGAACGCGATCCTCGGTTATGCCCAGATCCTGAAACGCCAGGAAAACCTGAACGAGACCCAGCGCCAGCAGCTCGAAATCATGCGCAGCAGCGGCGAGCACCTGCTGACACTGATTAACGATATCCTGGATGTTGGCAAGATCGAGGCTCGCAAGATGGATATCGAGCAGTTTGCTTTCGACTTGCCGGCTCTTGTGCGGCAGGCCCTTAACCTGACCCGTTTGAACGCCGAGGAGAAAGAGCTGCTCTTCCAGTACCAGGAGGTATCGCCATTACCGCAGTACGTACGCGGGGATGAGCGCAAGCTGCGCCAGATCCTGTTGAACCTGCTCTCCAACGCGGTCAAGTATACCCAAAAGGGAAGCGTGACCCTGCGTGTGGCCTATGATCATCAAGGGGGAGGTGTCTTCCGCTGTGATGTAATTGATACCGGAGAGGGGATCCCGTCCGACAAGTTGGAAGCGATCTTCGAACCGTTTACCCAGCTGGCCGGCAAAGGTCAGCCGCGCCAGGGTACAGGGCTCGGGCTGAATATCACCCGCCATCTGTTGGAACTGATGGATGGCAGCTTGACCGTGGAGAGCGAACTGGGCAAAGGGAGCGTCTTCCGTATGCAACTGTCGCTGCCGCCGGTAACCGACCCGGAACATATCCTGGAGAAGGGTGAGTTGTCGGTAACCGGTTATCTTGGTGAGCGTAAAAGCATCCTGGTGGTTGATGATAATGTGGGCAACACCTCGCTGCTGGTTTCACTGCTGGACCCGCTTGGGTTCAAGGTTACTACCGCTTCAAACGGGCAGGAAGCGCTGGATATGGTGAATGAACAACAGCCGGATCTGGTGCTGATGGACCTGGTGATGCCGGTGATGGATGGACTGGTCGCGGCCCGCTTGATGCGCTCCAATCCGCTGCTGGACCGGACCGGGATTATCGGCGCATCGGCCTCGGTTACCGACAGCGAACAGAGGAACGAGTTTATCGAGATCTGCGACGATTTCGTGCTGAAGCCGATCTGCATCGACCTGTTGCTGGAAAAAATCGGTTGCCGGCTGGGGATAGAGTGGGAAACCGTGGAATTCGTCACCCCGGTCAGGGAATCGTTTGTCTCTTTGGACGGCCAGGAACCATTGGCGCCCCCTTCATCAGAGCTTGACGAGCTTTATGATCTGGCCATGAGGGGAGACATGTCGGGAGTGGAAGAGTGGGCCGTCGCACTGGAAGCAGCGGATGCCCGATATCATAATTTTGCCGGCCGGCTCAAGGAGCTTGCCGGGAGCTGCAAGACCAAGGCTTTGCTGGCACTGGTTAATCAATGTCGTGGAGAAAAAATATGAATCCTGAAGATCGGATCAGGTTGCAATTCTATGGCCGCAAGCCTGTGATTCTGGTCGTTGACGACGATATGAACAATCTGACCGTGGTCCGCGATTGCCTGTCCGGGTTCAATTTTACCGTGCTGGTTGCCGAGGATGGCGAGAGCGCCATCAGCCGGGCGGATTATGCCCGTCCTGATATGGTTCTTCTGGATATCATGATGCCGGGTATCGACGGCTATGAGACCTGTCGCCGACTGAAGCGGCAGGAGAGTACCAAGGATATCCCGGTTATCTTCATGTCGGCGCTGGCGGAAACCGGGCACAAGGTGCAGGGTCTGGAAGCGGGCGCGGTGGATTATGTTACCAAGCCGTTCCAGCAGGAGGAATTGCTGGCCAGGGTCGAAGTGCACCTGAGCCTGCGCGATTTGACCCGTCGCCTGAAAGAGGCCAACGAGTTGCTGGAAGAGCGGGTAGAGGCTCGCACCATTGACCTGGCCGTTGCCAACCGTGAGCTGGAGGATGAAGTTGCCGAGCGCCAGACCGCGCAGGAGCAGCTTCAGGAACAGGCCATTTTGCTGGAGGAGAAGGTTGAGGAGCTGCAGCTGGCCCATGAGGCGTTGCGCACAAGTGAGCAGAAGTTCCGCGCCATCTTCGATCAGACCTTCCAGCTGATCGGGCTGACCACGCCGGAGGGGACCATGCTGGAGGTCAACCAGACCGCGCTGGATTTCTGCGGGGCAACCGAATCCGAAGTTTTGAACAAACCCTTTTGGGAGACGCTCTGGTGGACGTATTCCGACGAGTTGCGCGAACGTGCGCGCAATGCTGTTCTGCAGGCGGCATCCGGCGAGTTTGTCCGTTTCGAGGCAACCTGTAAATCTCCCGATGGGGCGACGCATTATATCGATTTTTCACTGAAACCTATTATCGATGCGGCGGGAAAGGTGGTGCTGCTGATTCCCGAGGGGCGTGATATTACCTCCTACAAGAGACTGGAGGAGCAGCTCAGGCAGTCGCAGAAGATGGAGGCGATCGGCACCCTGGCCGGTGGGGTGGCCCACGATTTCAACAATATCCTGACCGTGATCATGGGGTTCGGCAGCATCCTGCGCGCCAAACTGGAAAATTCCGCGCTTATTCATTATACCGATGACATCCTGGACGCTGCCGCCAAGGCCTCAAGGCTGACCAACAGCCTGTTGGCCTTCAGTCGTAAACAGTTCATGGAAACCAGGCCCGAGGAGATCAACGAGATTGTCAGGACCATCGACAAGATCCTGCGTCGGGTGATTGGTGAGGATATTGAGCTGCACTGTTCTTTTGCATCCGAAGAACTGGTGATCATGGCCGATTGCGGACAAATCGAGCAGGTGCTGATGAATCTGGCGGTCAATGCGCGCGATGCGATGCCCAGGGGCGGGGTTCTCGGTATCAAAACGGAGTGTTTGGAGTTGACGGAAGGAATGCTCGGCACCGTGCTCAAACCCGGGCCTTATGCCAGGATCACCGTATCCGATACGGGGTGCGGGATTGACGAAGTTACCCGCCAGAGAATTTTCGAACCTTTTTTCACCACAAAGGAGGTCGGTAAGGGAACCGGCCTGGGACTCTCCATCGTTTATGGGATCATCAGGCAGCATGGCGGTGAAATAACCGTTTACAGCGAGGTTGGCAAGGGGACATGTTTCAAGATATACCTTCCGCTGGTAAAGTCATGCATTATGCCGCGCAAGAGCGAATCAACCGTGCAGGTGGCTGGTGGGACGGAAACGATCCTGCTGGCCGAGGACAATGACAGTGTCAGAAGTTTCATGGTAAACGCGCTGGAGGATTACGGTTATCACGTGATCGAGGCGCTGGATGGCGAGGATGCTCTGGCAAAATATCGCGATAACAGCGATACGATTCAGCTGCTGCTGCTTGATGTGGTCATGCCCAGGATGAACGGGCGCGAGGTATATGACGCGGTCAGAAAAGAGGGGCGACAGGTTCGGGTACTCTTCTCCAGCGGTTATACCGCCGATATCATCGAACAGAAGGGGTTGATGGAAGAAGGGGTCGGTTTTATGGCCAAACCGGTAACGGTGCAGGTGCTGCTGGGCAAAGTCCGGGAGGTGCTGGATCAGGTCTGGTGAGCAGGAGTGTAATTAGTGAGGCAACCCTATAACCAAGCCCCTCCGCCTTTTCTTGTCAGGAAGGATGAGGGGCTTGGTTATGATAGAAGATGGATTACAGTTTGAACTGCCGTACCAACCTTTGAAGTTCCTCGGCGTAGTCGTTGAGTCTGGCGGCGGACTGGGCCGATTCATTAGCGCCTTGAGAGGTTTTGTGTACGACGTCGGTTATTTGCGACATATTGCTGGCGATTTCGCTGGTGGTGGCGGTCTGTTCTTCGGCTGCAATTGCAATCTGGTTCACCTGCATGGCAACGTCGCTGATCTGCTGCAGGATATCTCCCAATGATTCACCTGAGCGGGCCGCCTCAACCGTGCCGGCCTTGACCTGGCTGACCCCCTGTTCCATTGCCGCGACAGCTCCCCTGGTCTCACCCTGGATGGCCTTGATCATGTCCCCGATCTCGCGGGTGGCGCGTGAGGTGCGCTCGGCCAGGGCCCGTACTTCGTCGGCCACTACCGCGAAACCACGCCCCTGCTCGCCGGCCCTGGCGGCCTCGATCGCCGCATTCAGCGCCAGCAGGTTGGTCTGGTCGGCAATATCCTCAATGGTGCCGATGATCGCGCCAATCTGGTCGGAACGCGCTCCAAGACTGTCCACCGTCCTGGCCGACTCCTGAACCTTGTCGGTAATCTGCCCCATTACGGCTATGGTGGCGTTTACCACCGCCGACCCGCTTTGGGCCGCCTCTGAAGCCCGCTGTGCTCCTTCCGCGGCCATCTGGCAGTTTTGGGCGATATCGCCGCTGGTAGCCGACATCTCTTCGCCGGCGGTGGCGACCGTGGCGGCTTGTGCCGCAACCTCTTCGGCGCCGGTGGCGATCCGTTCGGCGGTGGCGTGCAGATGCGCCGCCGCCTCCGCCACCTGGGTCGAGGTGCCGGATACCTGGCTGACAATACCGTGAAGCCTGTCGGTCATTCCGTTCATTGCCAGAATAAGTTGCCCGGTTTCATCTCCGGAGTGGCATTCCGCCTTATGAGTGAGATCGCCGGAGGCGATCAGGTTGGCAAAATCAACCGCTTCCCTGAGCGGACGGTTGATCATCCGTGCGCTGATAAGTCCCAGGATAAATGCCAGCAGGACGCCGGTCACCGAAAACGAGATCATGGTCGCATTGGCCAGTTTGGCCATGCGCGAGTTCTCTTCTCCCCGTTTCTGGGCGTCCTTGGTGTAAACCGCTATCAAATCCCGAAGCGCCGTTTCTATCTTTTTCTCCGTATCAAGTGCGCCACTCTGCATGATCCCGAGTGCGGCTTCCGGGCTGCCTGACAGGTGCAGTCTGATCACCTCCTGCCATACCGGGCGGTACTCCCGCAGCAGCTTGCGAAGCGCTTCGAGTTCCTTGTCGCCGGTTCCGGAGCCCAGTTTGAGGATAAGCGTATCGACCTCATCATAGCGCTGGCCGACCGCATCGGCATTGGCTTCCATCCGTTCCCGCTCGGTGTCAATCATCATTCCGCGCAGATTCACCCGCGCTTTCTGGGCGGCCATGCCCAGTTGACCAAGCAGGGCCAACGGTTGGACTCCCTGACTGTAGAGGGCGCTGCTTGACTTGTTAAGCCCGATGATGTTGTAAACGCCGCAAAAACCGACTATTCCGGTAATAATAGCTATAACTGCAAACGCTGCCAGCAGTTTTGTTGCAATAGATCTGTTTGTAAAAACAGCAAACATGTCAATTATCCTTTCAAAATGCGACCGACAAATTGCCTGATTCAATCCTGATTAAAGCCTCTGTCGCTGATAAAGCCATCTATATAAATACTACAATATAAAAATAAATCAAGTGGCATGGCCGATTATTTTCATTAATGGTGGTGCCCGTTGCAGCCGTTGCTTCGTTCGCAATGGGTTAATTCCTTGATCAGGGGGCCGCCGTTGCAGGCGGAGCAGTCAAACTGGATGGTGGTGTGGGTAATATGAAAATGGTGCTGCAATTCGTGTTCGATGGCGTGCATCAGCAGGCTGCGCTGACCGTCATGCTCAGGATCGATTTCGACGTGGGCGGAAAGTGCGAAAATATGCGAGCATACCGCCCACAGGTTGAGATGGTGGACATCCGCAACCCCTTCAATTGCGCGAATCCGTTCCGCCACCTGTTCGACCGTCATGTCGCGCGGAACCCCCTCCATCAGGATATGCACCGCGTCCCGCAATACCCGGAATGCTCCCACCAGGATCAGCAAGCCGATCGCTATGGAAACCAGCGGATCGACCTGGTACCAACCGGTGAAACGCATCAGCACCGCACCGCAAATCACACCCAGCGAGGCAGCCGCATCTCCCAGTACATGCAGGAATGCGCTTCGTACATTCAGGTCGTCATGGGCATGTCCATGCAGGCCCTTGGCGGCCAGCAGGTTGGCAACCAAGCCAAGAACTGCAACAATCAGCATCGGGAGCGTCCGTACCTCTTCAGGAGATACCAGGCGTTTGCTCCCTTCGTAGAGGATCGCGAGCGCCATCAGCAGCACGGTCAGTCCGTTTACCAGCGAGGCCAGTACCTCGGCGCGGTGCAGGCCGAAGGAATGGCGCTCTCCGGGAGGTTGCGCCGCCAACTTGATCGCGCCCAGGGATAGAATCAGGGCAAACAGATCCAGGAAAACATGCCCGGCATCGGACAGCAGCGCCAGGGAGTTGGACCAGATACCAC
>JAURXC010000347.1 GCA_030654645.1 Deltaproteobacteria bacterium
GACTGGGGAGGCCAGACACCTGCCAGGAAGCACGCACGACCCTCAATACGCTTTCAACCATCACAGATCCCGCAAAGCGCACCAAATTGGAAGAGTCCATACTCAAGTCATGTCCTGATGGCGGCGTGGGACTTTTCATCAAAGCCCTGCAGGCGGGTAGAGCCTCAAAACCAGATGTTGCAATAGCCCTGTACCGGGAGGCACTGGAAAAAGACGGCACTATCGCAGAGGCCCACGGCAATCTTGGCCTGTTTCTGCATGATCGCGGCCTGGACGAGGAAGCGTCGGTAGAGCTGACCCAAGGATTGATGGGACATCCCGACCCTCGCTATCACCTCGCCATGGCGCAAATTCTGTGTGACGGCACGACCCCGGCGCTGGCGGTTTTTCATTATAGTGAAGCATTGAAGACATATGTGGATGATGCCTCAATCCATGAAGGACTCGCGAAAGCATATCTTCAGCTTGGGCAATACAAAGAGGCGGAAAAAGAGTATCTCAAGCTGAAAAGACTAAGGCCCAAGGAAAGCAGATTTCAGTTGGGGCTTGCCGATACCTGGCGCAAAGCCGGCCGTCTGGACAGGGCGATTGAAGAGCTGCAAACATACATCGGCGCCAATCCGTCGGACAAGCAAGGGCACCGTCTGCTGGCGGAAGTACTGATGGAAAACGGTGACCGGGAAACGGCACGCAGGGAATACCTGCTGGCTGGTGTGGATGTAACCATCGATCCCGAAGACTTTGCCCGCAAAGGCGACCAGTACATGAAAGCCCGCGAATACGGTCAGGCCATCGGCGCTTACCAGACGGCGCTCAAGGGGCGTCCGGCCTGGCCGGAAATACAGCATAACCTCGGCAAGGCCCAGATGGCCGCCGGTCGCGATGACGATGCCATGGTGACATTCACGGCGCTGATCAAGGCCGGCAGCAAGGATGGCTCACTTTTCCATGATATGGGTTTACTTCATGAACGTATCGGGCAACTCGATCAGGCCATAGACGCATATCGCCTGGCAATTGCCAATGAACCGGATAATGTCAACGTTCATCGACGTCTGGCAGAGATATACACCTGGCGCGGCAGCTTCACCGAAGCGGCGGAGCAGTACCGTGAATTGATCCGTCTCAGGGGAGACAATCCCCTGTATCACCTGAATCTGGCCCGCGTCTATGATCGGAGCAGGGATCAAAAGCGAGCTCTCAGTGAGTATGAAACGGCGGTCAAACTGGACCCGGACAACCTGGAGGTGCACAGGGAACTGGCAAGAATTTATCTGCTAAGAACTCAGTCAGCCAAGTCCGAACACCATTACCGGGAAGTTCTCAGGCTCAACAGCGAGGATGAGGCGGCCAGGAATGCGCTGATCACCATGTATGTAAAGCAGAAACGTTACGATGACCTGACGACGTTTGTAAAAGAATGGTTGGATAAAGCTCCCGACGATCCGCAACGCCATTATCGCCTGGGAATAGTTTACGAATTCAAGAAGGAATACAACCTGGCCGCCAGCGAATACAAAAAAGCGCTCGAGTTACAGCCGGATAGCGCCAGAATATTGTTCTCGCTGGGACGGACATATATGAAAACCGGACTTCTATCCGAATCGCGGGAGATGCTGGCGGCGGCAAAAAAAGCGGACCCCACTCTTGCCGGTCCGCAACTGCTTCTCAGCAGTATTGATAACAGCTCTCAGCCCAGTAAAAAACAACTGCGCAAATCAGGCAAGACATCCGCTAAAAAGCAGATCATTCGCAATAAAAAAAGCCGGGCCGCCAAGAAAGCGGCTGTACGCAAAAAGAAATCTAAAAAACGTTAAACTGCACGATATGTATTCGCCCTTCCGGTATTTCGGTTGTGTTCTACAAGACACCCACATTACAGATAATCCGGCAGAAAAGCATGCTAAAGGAGTCTTTTGCCATGCATGACAAGATAATGCACATTTTCTCCCGGCGCTCCATGCATTGGCTTATGTTCATTATTATTGGTGCCGTTCTTTATGGTTTTACGCTGCACTACCCCTTTGTCTTCGATGACCGCTTCTTTTTAATAAAGAATCCGTTGATAAAAGATCCTGAAATGTTTCTCGAATTACTCGATATCGATGAGTTCTTATCGGACTACATGCCACGGCTCTCACACCCTGAGCTGGCGACCAGCTTTGCCAGCAGGCCAATTGCCTATCTGTCGTTCAGCATGAATTACCTGTTGGGGGGCAAAAGCCCCGTATTTTACCGCCTGTTTAACATTGCTGTGCATATAGCAAACGCGATCATGCTGTATCAGCTACTCTTGTCAATCATTCGCCGAAGAAGCGATGAAAACGGGTCAAACAGATATTTAACCATCCCGTTATTCGCGGCATTGATCTTTCTCGTTCATCCGCTGCAGACCCAGTCGGTCACCTATATCACACAGCGGTTCACTTCACTCGGCACGTTCTTCTACCTGGCCACGATGTTGCTATACCTGCGGTCGAGCAGCGATGATTCCGCCGTCGTCAGAGGATGCGCGTATGCCGCCTCAATAGTGGCGATGATTCTGGGACTGCTGACCAAGGAAATTGTACTGACGGTCCCGATAGCACTTGTCATGGTCGATACCATCCTGTTGCACAAGCCCCTTCGTAAAACTCTGATACGATTATCGCCCCATATCGCCGGCATGAGCTTGACACCCCTGATATTGCTCAATCTTGCCAATGAAATCGACAACAACCAAAATTTGTTATCCTCCGCAACGGATCTCGTCGGTGGAATTTACAGCAGATCAGAGTATGCAATCACTCAACTGCGCGCCATCCTTTCCTACTTCAGGCTGCTGGTGCTCCCCTACAATCAAAACTTTGATCCGGATTATCCACTCTACCAAAGCATGTATCACCCTGAAATAATCATTTCAATATTGATATGGATGGCTTTTATCGTGGCGGGTGTGCGACTGCTGCGACGACGTGAACGCAACATCTGCACCGACCTGACAGGTTTCTCCATCTTCTGGTTTCCCCTGTCAATTTCGGTATCCTCATCCTTCATGCCCATGTCGGACCTGATGTTCGAGCATCACAGCTACCTGCCGTCAATAGCCTTCTGCACCGGGATTGTCGCCTACCTGCACCACTTGGTCAATCTTGACAGCATATTCCGGAGGAATGCGGTTATTGTTGGTCTATGCCTGGTGTCGCTTATCTTCGGGACACTGACAATCAAGCGAAACCATATTTTCAGCAGCCGCATCTCGATCTGGAGCGACACTCTGAAGAAGAGCCCGAACAAGTTCAGGCCGCACTATGCGGTGGGCAAGGCCTTTTATAGATTGGGGAAGTATGATCAGGCCATCCTGCATTTCGTCAGGTCGATTGCGCTCAATCCGGATTATGTCGAGCCGTATGTAGCGATCGGCGCCATCTATCTGGATCTGGAAATGCCGCAATCGGCGATTGAACTGTACGAGAGTTATCTGGCATCGCATCAGCCAGAACCAAGAATACTCATGAATTTTTCATTGGCCTACATGACGTCAGGCAGGTTGCAGCAGGCGATCGATACCGTCAAACTCGCCCTGAAACTCAAGAAGGACGATGTGAAAATGCTCAGCCTTCTTGCCGAATTGAATCTGTATTCCGGCAAGATTCAACGGGCGCAACGCCGCCTGGCACAAGCCATGGAAGTGGACATAAACGATCCCACCGTCGATATGTCCTCGCTACACAACCGCATACAAGGAATGATTCAAGGGGCAATTGACAGAGGAGCCGTTACCAGTTCCTGACAAATTATGTCTGACTTGTCACAGCAGCCGGACAAGCAAGGACGCCGTCTGTTGGCAAAAGCGCTGCTTGTTGGCGGCAAATAAAACCGGGGAGCAGGCGGTTGCCTGCTCCCCGGAATAATATTAATGGCGGAAGAACATGGGAATCGAACCCACCAGGGAGATTTCTCATCCCCCTCACCGGTTTTGAAGACCGGGCGGCCCACCAGCGACCGTTGTTCTTCCGTATCGCAACCTTTTGTACTATGCCGCTGCTGATTCCTCAAGCAGTATTAGCATGTCAGCCGAATTTCAGGAGATGTTACAACAGACACATTCGCTATCACTTTGCGCCGGAACCATTCACGTCGGCTTCAACCGGCTTGTTTTTCAATCCCTCCAGATATGACGCAATTTCCTTTTTGAACAGCGACTGGGATTTGTCATATTGGGCATTCAATCTCAGACCGTCCGCAGGAATGTCACTGGCAAAGACCTTGAGACTGTTTTCCAGGTAATCGGCACATTCCAGTTCCCTGGGGTTATCTTTTTTTACCAGAATCTTGCCGCAGACACCCTTGAACATATTCATCAACTCGGATAGCTGGTCGGGTTTAATCGAAGTTGATTCAAGGTGCAGGCTTTTGAAAAGGTAGGGATGATCGTCACCGCCGACGTACAACAGGTCCGACTTGAAATTAACATCGTTCATCACAAAAACTATTTTGAGCTTGTACTCGTAGCGATTCCAGGTGGGTTTTGCCGAACGGCCAAGCGCATACCCGGCCAGCGCTTCATCATAATTATCGTTATTCGCAAACAGCTCGATTGCATTGGGAGCAGCGACAGACTTGCCGTCAACAAAGATATACCTTAAATCGTTATGCCAGGTAATGCTTGAAACGCCCGGCATTATCCTGATTTTATCGACAGCGGCAGCAACCGTATCATCGAGACGCAGATTGCCGACGATCGGCAGCAGTTCATTGTAGACCGGCTTACTGTCAAGATTGTACTTTTCCTGCTCCGCCTTTTTCTGCATTTCGATGCGCTGGTTCTCGGCGTTCTGCTTTACGCTCGGCATGTTCGGCAGTATTTCCGAAACATGTCTGTATATCGCGGGTTTGTCCAGTTTCTCGGTGTTGATGATAATTGCCGTAATTACCGCAACATTCGCATTCTCATGCTTTGCATACCCGAATTGGACTTTCTCGACACTCTTCTTCCGTGTAGATTTATCCTTGAACGTAGACGTGTGGGCCCATTCCTGTCCGGCTTTTGACCAGACACCCGGCTTTAGCCCCTCGGCGGCAAACTGGTAGACCGTTACACCGGACTTGCTCAGTCCGGAATTTGCATCGGATTCCAGGTACAGGTTCTCGTTAAGGAAAGCGGACGGCGGAGATGCGGCGATAGCCGCAAAAGGCATTACCACAACCATCAGCATAAGGAGCATCGTTTTTCTGATCAATACCATGCCTGTTGACTCCTCTTTGGCAACTGACAACAACAAGTCGTCCGACGTTACTCAATAAAACCGCCCCAACCGGAACAATGGAGGAGGCGGTTTTATCAGCTTATCCGAGCCATTACTTAATAGCCAGTTTTTCTATTGTCACCGGGCCGCCTTTGAACGTCACCGGCCCCTGGATGGTCGAAACGCCGGCATTGAGTGTGGAAAACAATGCATCGTAACCGCCTTTGATCGTTACGCCGACCGGACGATCAAAGGATATCGGCAAGTCCGGCAGAATTATCGAACGGGCCTGGATGGTGCTGGGATGCAGCGCATCGGCGGATGCGGCGTCATAGGCCAGCCGCAGGGTGGTGAAACCAGAGGCGGAACCGTCCAGCAACTTGACCGGTGGAGACGCATTGAAGTAGACCGTAACAGTTTTGGCAGAATTCACGGTCACGTTGCAGGTTGTCCCTGAAACGCTGCCGCAACCGCTCCAGCTGCCAAAGGTGGAATCTGTGTCGGGAGTTGCCACCAGGGATACAGCCGGAGTTTCCGGAATCGACACGGGACTGCAGACATCACCAGACACACAGGACATGGCGCCATTGACCTGTCCGCCGCCTGTTCCGGCAAAAGCCAGTGTCAGCGGGAATTGAAGTGTAATGGTAAGCGATTTTGTCGATGTCGCATCTGTTATGGAGATATTGCCGGCAGAATCCTTGAGAAATGCATATAGGGTCTTTGCTCCGGATGTACTGAAAACATGCTGGGTCGGTGAAGACACCAGCCATGTGCATCCGGCGGCATCATTGGTTTCGGTCAGGCAGTAACCGGCAACATCCACGTCATAGCTGTTGAGGACAATTCCGGTCACAATCAGGCTGCTGGATGACGAGGGCACGGTAAATTCGAAAATAGTCGGCGGTGTTGTGTCAGGCGCTTTACGAACAAAGAAATAGCGCGGACCGTCATTTACATTAGCTGTAAAGGTTATCAGCTGGGCATCGGCGGCACTATCCGCATTCGGATACCATTGCGGCAAAATATCCGAACTCATCGGAATGATTTTCACCTTGTAGTTTCCCGGCGGTATGGCGCCTACCAAGGCGATGGCAGCAGGGTTCATGTCATAGCTGAAATGGGTCCGGGAAAACTGCAGGACTCCGGCCGCGTCGTAGAACTCGGCCGTGAATTGTTCGTACATCATCGGCATGATCGATGAATCCAGCGTCCGCAAGGCCACATTCAGACCGGCATAGGTTGAATCGTTGATGATGGTGAGCGGAGTAACGCGTGTGTAAAGAGAACCACCTCCGACAGCGGAAATCGAGCCATTGAACAGATAAGTGCCAATTTGAGTCTGGTCGTTATCCACCAGGAACTGACCTCCGTAATAGTAAGGCGGCGGGTTGGAATTGAAAGCTAGCGTACTGTCTTTCAGGGTAATCAAGCCGTTGATACCGGCGCCGTACCACTGCCCCGTCAGAAATGTAAAAGTGGTATTCAACTGAATCAGAGTTGTATTCTTGTTGGTTACTGTGGCTGGGAACAGGGATATGTCTATGCGTTGATCAGTGGGCACACTGATCGTAATCGGCAGGCT
>JAURXC010000348.1 GCA_030654645.1 Deltaproteobacteria bacterium
TTTTCAAGAGTGATGAATGTCAATCGGCCAATAACATCATCTCCTTTTGCAACAAAAAATTTATTCAGTTCGACATTTTCTTCCAGATATCTCGGAACAAGCCGCTCTTCCTCATGAACCGCTTTCATTGCAGTACATCCGTTTAAAGATATGATCACAACAAAAAGAGCCGCCAGACGAAGCGAAATGGAAAGTAAAAGTTCAATGATTCGGCACATGAGTCAAACAAAGTCCTTTCAATGATGTATAACTCCCGATGTCGGAAGTTTGATCCGGGTCGTGACGCTGGTCACCTGCGGATACGGATGTTACGGCACAAAAAAACCGGGGCCGAATATCTGCTGGATATTTCGGCGACCCGGCTGTCTCCATGAGACCCTGTAGGCTTTCCGTCCCATTCTCGCGAATGGTTTAGTATTTTCGTTAACCAATGTATAGAATTATGCATCATCCGCGAGCAGTTGCCCCTGCTGAAGGGGAAATCGTAATTGTCGCGGTGACGAAGGCGATGGCACAAAAAAACCGGGTCGCCGAATATCTTCTGGAGATTTCGGCGACCCGGCTGTCTCTGTGAGACCCTGTAGGCTTTCCGTCCCATTCTCGCGAATGGTTTAGTATTATCGTTAACCATGTATTGAATTATGCTTTACTGGCGGGCATCTTACCTGAACGGAGACGATTGTCAAGACAAATTTAGAGAGAGCTAACTTGTCTGCTTAAGGTGCGGACCCTTTCCGGTGCACTTGGCACCTGATCCGGGTCCACTCAACAAACAGGTGATAGCATATATTAGATAGTTTCTTATTTATTTTTTCGTCACAACTATTGTGCTGACAGATAATAACCAGTATTATGCACAGCTCCGGAACAAACCATATCCATCCAGGAAGGAACAATATAATGAGCAAGGTACTTATCATCGGCGCTGGCGGCGTCGGACAGGTTGTCACCCACAAATGCGCCCAGAGGCGCGACATCTTCAGCGAGATCACGCTGGCCTCTCGTACCAGGTCCAAGTGCGACGCCATTGCCGCCCAGTTGGGAGGCAGCATCAACACCGCCCAGGTTGACGCCGACAACGTGCCCGAACTGGTGGCGCTGATCAAACAGCTGCAGCCCAGGCTGGTGATCAACGTGGCCCTCCCCTACCAGGACCTGCACATCATGGACGCCTGCCTGGAAACCGGCGTGGATTATCTGGACACCGCCAACTACGAACCGCTGGACACCGCCAAATTCGAGTATTCCTGGCAGTGGGCCTACCAGGAACGCTTCAGGGAGAAGGGACTGATGGCGCTGCTGGGTTCCGGCTTCGATCCCGGCGTCACCAACGTCTATACCGCGTTGGCGGCAAAGAAGTACCTGGACGTGGTGGAAGAGATCGACATCATCGATGCCAACGCCGGCAGCCACGGCCAGCCCTTTGCCACCAACTTCAACCCGGAGATCAACATCCGCGAAGTGACCGCCACCTGCCGTCACTGGGAGAATGGTCAGTTCGTGGAATCACCGCCCCTTTCCACCAAACGTGTGTTCGACTTCCCGGAAGGGATCGGACCGATGAACTGCTACCGACTCTACCACGAGGAGATGGAATCGCTGGTCAAGCATATCCCGACCATCAAGAAGGCCCAGTTCTGGATGACCTTCTCCGACAACTACCTCAAGCACCTGGAAGTGTTGCAGAACGTGGGCATGACCCGCATCGACGAGGTGGAGTTCAACGGCCAGAAGATCGTGCCGATCCAGTTCCTGAAAGCCCTGCTCCCCGATCCGGGCAGCCTGGGGCCGCTGACCAAGGGCAAAACCTGCATCGGTGTTATCGCCCGCGGCACAAGGGACGGGAAACCGAAACAGGTCTATATCTACAACATCTGCGACCACGAGGCCTGTTACAAAGAGGTCCAGTCCCAGGCCATCAGCTACACCACCGGCGTTCCTGCCGTGGTTGGCGCAATCATGATGCTGACCGGCAAATGGCACGCGTCCGGAGTCTGGAACATGGAGCAGTTCGATCCGGAGCTGTTCCTGGATGTGCTGGGTCCGATGGGTTTGCCTACGGTTGTAATCGACGGAGGTGAATGGCAGAAGCTTTAAACAGGAAATCGCCCTGATTTTGTTTGACTATCGACAGAATCGAACCGGGATCGCATGAGATCCTCACCGGCTTCAAGTGATCTGATGAAGCAACAAAACAATAAAACCGGGAACCCTAATCGGGAACCCGGTTTTATTGTTTCTAATTATATACATCATATATTAATCGGTCCTGCAGACACACAGTTCCGAGCCGTCCGATTGATCAGCCAACCAGCTCGTTCAATGCATGCTAGTCGCGAGCCCGCAAGTCGTTGGCATGATCAATGGCGTATTTCATTTTTGTCTCGATGAAAGGCGAAGTTACGGCATCAATTATTTTGAAAAACAGTATAAAGGGGATAAAGATCAAAGAAACGAATGATACACCGATTTTTTCAAAAGGACCGTCAATATTCATGCTATCGGAAAAGATTGAAAAAAAGAAACAGAGAACTGGGCAGGCAACCATGAAAGCAGCTAAAACGACGAGAGTCAAGAGACCGGAAGCGAGAGCGGATTCGAACATTTTTTTCTCCTTTATCATTTACTTGTTTCAATTAGTGTATACATACCGCCGCATCAAAAAATTAGCAAGTATTATTTAATACGGTCATCATATCCACGAAATGCCCATCTTCAACCAGGGTATTCTTTCTTTACTCTAATGACAAACCACCTGTTCGAATTACCGGTAATTATCACTACAAGATTTCCCACGGGAATCGGCACAAAGTTTGCTAATTTATTTAAATAACTTCATTTTAATTCAGCAGCATCGCGGCGAAAAGCCATCATCCCCATTGTTGGCAGCGTCTCTGTTCTTGGTACAGATTATTTTCACAGTTGCAGCCAAATTCGTTTTCAGCCATTTAAAGACTTGATCGCAAATATTCAGTCATTTGACTGAGTTGCAAACTCATAAAATCCATTGATACACTCGGGCGGCGTAGCTCGAAATGCTTATCGGTAGTGTATTTCACAACAACTGTTTCTATCCGCGCTTAACGCTGAAGGCAACTACTTATAAATTTATGGAAAAATACCATGGCCCGGATCAGGCTCTATAATCGCACCATATTTTTTCTCTCGATCCTTCTTTCCTCCACGACGCTTATTCTTTTGACTGTCACCCCGGTGATGGCCGATTATAAAGCCCAGGCGGCCAATCACATCCTTGTTCTCCACTCCTATCATCCGGGGTTTCCGTGGACTGACCATGTCATGGGCGGTATCCAGGATGTGCTGTCGGACTCCCTGGAACAGGTCCACATGGACGTGGAATATCTGGACGTTAAGCGTCACCGGATGGACGTCGAATCATCCCGCATGCGTGATGCCGTGATGCATCACAAGTTGAACAAACGCGCCTTCAACCTGGTAATTGCATCCGGAAACGAGGCGCTCCAGTATGCCCTTGACAACCGGGAAAATCTTTTTAATGCTGTTCCAATAGTATCCTGCGGCATTGCCGGTACTGACCACGCTCCAGCTGTTTCGGCCGGGCACACCTCTGTCAGCGCCGAACCGGACTTTGAAGGAGTGATTCACCAGGCGCTGGCACTCCATCCGCAGGCCTCCAAAATGATAGTCATCGGCGGCACACATGATCTGGCAGACAGACTGAATGCCGAACATCTGATGGCTGTTTCTCAAACCTTCGCAACAAAGGTCGTGTTCGATTTTTGGAATGACGTACCGGCCGAGACCATCATCGAACGACTGCGTACCGTGTCTCCAGATACGATCCTGCTTGTCAACGGCTCCATATGGGACCGTACCGGCAATCTCCTGTCTTTTTACGAACAGACCGGATTACTGCGACAGACACACCTTCCGCTTTACAGTTTCTGGGATGTATTTCTTGGCGAAGGTATTGTTGGCGGTCCATTGTTGAACATGAGGGATCAGGGCAGGATGGCGGCTCGCGCCGCACTGCAGATTCTGGGTGGCAAACAAACTCCCCATACCCCGACGCCGCAGACGTCCACGATGACTCCAACTTTCGACTTCAAGGAACTGCAGCGCCTGGGAATCGCCCTGAAGTTGCTGCCCACTGACCGTATCCTGCTGAATGACCCTCAGCCATTCTACAAGCTGAGCAGATCCCAGCTACTCTGGTCTGGCACGATTCTGTGCAGTTCCATCATCGTAATATTGCTGCTCACACGGAATATCCTGCTTCGTCGTCGGGCAGAGATGCAACTGCGCAAAAGCGAGCAGAATTACCGGCAATTATCACAACAGTTCCAAATAGTGCTGGACGGCATCCCCGACAGCCTGACCCTTATATCCAAGGAGATGAAAGTTGTCTGGTCAAACAAGGGATTAGACAATTACTTCATAAAGAATTCAGAGGCCACGCTTGAGGAATTCTGCTGCAACCTGCTCTACAATCGAACATCCATCTGCGACAACTGCCCGGCAATCAAAGCCTTTCAAACCGGCGTTGCCGAAGAATCGGTCATTACAACGCCCGATGAAAGGACTCTGGAAGTTAAAGCGTTCCCGGTAAGGGACGGCTCCGACGAGATTTCCTACGTAATCATGCTGGCCTGCGACATAACCGAGAAAAACCGCCTGTACGAGGAGGCTGCCCGTACCCGTCGACTGGTAGCGCTGGGAGAACTTGCCGCTGGAGTGGCACATGAGATCAATAATCCGAATGCGCTGATCCTTCTAAACGCGGAGTTGTTGAAAAAAGCATGCTGCGATGCGGCCCCGATCCTGCAGCGATACTACGAAGAATCCGGTGAATTCAAACTGGCCGGATTTCCCTATTCGGAAATGTGTTGTGAATTACCGCACCTATTCGCTGAAATGTTTGAAAGCGCCGGACGCATCAAAAGCATTGTCAGTGATCTCAAGGATTTTGCCCTGGCTGATGAGAAACACCTGAGTGAAGAGATAGACTTGAACCAGGTGGTTGAGCAGGTAATCCGCCTGGTGGGTAATACGATAAAAACGTCAACCAACAACTTGACTGTTGAACTAGCTGAAAAACTTCCGCGCATTTTCGGCAACCAGCAACACATGGAACAGGTGGTGGCTAACCTGATCCTCAACGCCTGCCAGGCACTGCCGGACATGGAGAAGGGGATACACGTTTCCACCTGTTTCAATCCGGAACGGAACTCGTGCGTAATTACTGTACGCGATGAGGGGGTCGGAATAAGCAAAGAGAACATGCCCCACATTACCGACCCGTTCTTCACCACAAAACGGCAGACTGGCGGCACCGGCCTGGGCCTGTCGGTTTCGATGCGCATAGTCAAGAACTATGGCGGCACCCTTGAATTCCATTCGGAACCGGATAAAGGGACCACTGTCTATCTCTATCTGCCGATCGAACAGGAGGCGATCTAATCATGAGCGATGAACTTTATCCGGCCAATCCGATTCTTTTGGTTGACGATGAAGCTCCCTGGCTGCGCAGTCTCTCACTGGCCCTGCGCAATGACACCGGGATCACCAACGTTATCAAATGCTCAGACAGTCGTGAAGTTCTTCCGATTCTGAGCAGAACCGCTGTGAGCATGATCCTGCTGGACCTCACCATGCCGCATTTCACAGGGCAGGATCTGTTGCCGATGATCATCAAGGATCATCCCGAGATTCCCGTGATTGTGCTCAGTGGAATTAATCAGGTTGACACAGCGGTGCGCTGCATGCAATTGGGCGCCTGCGACTATTTCATAAAGTCAGTTGAAAAGGAACGCCTGATTGCGGGAATCCAGCGCGCCTTCTCCATGCAGGATGTGCGCAAGGAGAATCAACGCTTGAAATCCATATTCCTGGAAGACAATATTGAGCACCCGGAAGCATTTGACAAGATAACAACCTGCAGCAAAAAAATGCGGGCCATCATGCAGTATTGCGAAGCTGTGGCCCAGAGCAGCGAGCCGATCCTGATTACCGGAGAGAGCGGAGTCGGCAAGGAACTGATGGCCAGGGCCGTTCACCGGATTTGTTGTCCCGAAGGGCCATTGGTTGCGGTCAACGTGGCCGGATTGGATGACAATGCTTTTTCCGACACCCTCTTCGGCCATGTCAAAGGCGCTTTCACCTGTGCCGAACGCGATCGGCGCGGTATGATCGAGGTGGCGGCCGGCGGAACCCTGTTCCTGGATGAGATTGGCGATCTGAGTCATCTCTCCCAGTTGAAACTGTTGCGCCTCCTGCAGGAGGGGGAATATTACCAGCTCGGATGTGACTTGCCACGCAAAGTGAAGACAAGACTGGTCTTTGCAACCAACCATGACCTGTCCGGAAGGAGCGGCACCAACGGCTTCCGCCAGGACCTCTACTATCGACTCAGTGCCCATCAGATCCACATACCTCCTCTGCGGGAGCGTTTTGAAGACCTGCCGATGTTGATCGACCAGTTCCTTGATGAGGCGGCGACAGCTTTGGGCAAAAACAAGCCTACCCCACCAAAAGAGCTGGCAACCCTGCTTTCGCTCCACACATTCCCGGGCAATGTCAGGGAACTGCGCGCCATGATTTTTGATGCTGTGAGCCAGCACCGTTCCCACATCCTATCCATGGACATCTTCAAGGAAAAGATCGGCTTCAACAAGGAGTTGAGTGAATTAGAACAGGAACCACAGGAGTCCGTGCTCTTTCCCGAGAGGTTGCCAACACTGGAGGAGGCGGGACAGCATGTGGTCAAGGAAGCGCTGCAGCGTTCCAGGGGCAACCAGACCATGGCTGCATCCATGCTCGGCATCAGCCGCCAAGCCCTGCAAAAACGGCTGAAAAAGGAATTTTCAAGTCAGCATAGATTGACCGGGACCTAACCATGATAAAAAATTAATTTGATACTGCCAATAATTTTTCATTTTTTACACTCCACAACCTACCTGCCTTAACAATACCCTGCAACCATGGTTACACCGCAACCATGGTTGTCACCCCTTTTGTCTTACGCGTTCAACAACCACTAAGACCAATATTTACAAGAAGTTATAAACAACTACCCTTTTAACAGGTGCCGCATCGTCCTGCGACATCACATCTCATGGCAACCGTGGTTGCGCCCATTCGCACAGACCCCATCCTGCAGAATAAACAAATGTCTATTAGTATCAATATATTAAAAATTAACAATATACTTGGCACTGCCTATGCTCTTGTAGTACAAAGTCCGGCTCTCAAATTCCGCCAGTGCACCTGCAGATGCAACGAAAGGAGGGGATAGATGTAGCCGAACAGGATTCAACAACCGATATGGCAACAACGATTCGAATCGGAAAAATGATCCGCCAGGACAAAGGATCAAGCAGACAGTAAAACCCGGGTTGGCGCGGCAGAACCTGCAGTAACGATACATCAGCCAACCTTTGTAGTCATAGGGGTGCTTCGACACCATACTGCATCAAGCATGGCGCCAATCCAGGGACGATGATTTTCCAACAGCGTTAGACACGAATTTCACAGGAGGTATCCATGTACACGATCTCACGATGGCTCAAACTGGTCATCATCATAACTCTCGGCATAAGTCTCGGCACGGGGACGGCACTGGCCGCCACCGGGACCCTGACAGGAAAAATTACGGTCGCCGGCACATCAACAACGATCCCGGGGGCAACAATAACCGCTGTCGGCACACCCGGCACCTTTACCGCTACAGCTAATTCATCCGGGGTATACAACCTGTCGCTCACAGCTGCCACCTACTCGGTAAGTTGCTCGGCGTCCGGATATCAAACCGGCTCAGCCACGACAAGAATCAAAGGTGGCGCCAAAACCACCATTAATTTTGCACTCAACAAGGTAGCCGTTCCCGGCACCATTACCGGCACGGTTACCAACAGCGCCACCGGCGCTGCTATTCCGGCCGCTGCGGTCAGCCTGACTCCCGGCACCTACTCGGCCCTGACCGACACCGCCGGCAAGTACACCATCACCGGCGTGACAGCCGGCACTTATACGCAAGCAGGATCCAAGACCGGCTTTACCACCGCGACCAAACAGGTTGCGATCACCGCCGGAGCTACCACCACCAGCAACGTGGCGCTGACAGCACCGTCCGCAAGCGTCACCTCCCTGACCGCCACACCGGACACCTTCATTGAAGCGGCAGCAGGAGCCGTAGCCCTCTCCGCGGTGACATCTGGCACTGTTTCCTCCTACCAGTGGAGCCAGGTCAAGGGACCTAAAGTACCATTGACCACAACCAGCGCCAGCGCCGCTTCCGCCAACGTCAGCACACTCAGCGTAGCGGTTGACACGGAGATGGTTTTCCGTCTCTCCGTCACCGGCCTGAACGGGGCAACCACCAGTAAAGACGTCAGCGTCTTTGTGCAACCGGCCGATATGTATCCGGTACTCGGCGCCAACACCCAGATCGGCGGTTCCACCACGGCCGTCAAGAAGTTCATCTACAACGGCGCAGAATGGGCCATTTTCAATATCGGCAGCAGACTCTGCGTAACGCAGATCGGCATGACCAAGGGTGCGCTCTACTCCATCTACGTTCCCGGCTTCATCAACGACATTGACCTGGTTACCTATAACGGCGTCAACTACGCCCTGCTTTCAGCCGGAAGCGCCGGCATCGTAGTGGTCAACATCACCAATCCGACCGCCATGGCTCAGATCAGCAATGTTCACCTCAACTACTACCAGAGCGGCATCACCTTCACCGAAGGTGGCGGCGACATCCTCACCGGCAACGAGATCAGCAGCATCCAGGCCCCGGTGGCGGCCCTGGAATCCGACGGAACCACTCTCTACATTGCCGACAACGAATTCGGCATCCACAAGACCGCCCTTTCCAACCTGCTCGGCGCAACCGGACCGGTACTGGAAACTGACGGCACGCTGCTGATCGATCAGGAAAAATACACCCTGCAATATGCCGGTGAAAACCCATGGGGCGGCGCGATCGACCTGAAACTGTACGGCGGCAAACTGTTTGTCAGCTTGAAAGAGCTGGGAATGGGAATCTTCGATCCCGCAACGCTTGAGCAGATCGGGCGTTACAATCTCTATACCGACACAACCATGACCGAAGACTGGTTCATCAATATGGACGCAAGGCTGGTGGTGCAGAAGGATGCCACTACCGGCGAACCATTCGTGGATGCCTTTACCGGCATGCCCGACTATCGCCAGACCAGTTTCGAACTGCTGGAAGTAATGCGCAACGACGTGGTCGCCCCTACCCCGTGGGCCGATTTCGATCGCTACGGCAAGTTCTACTACAAGGCCCAGGGTGTTGATATCGCCGAGTTCGGCGGCCGCACCATCGCTTATATCGCTTACTCGCTGGGCGGCCTGGTAGCGGTTGATATCACCGGTTACCAGACGGCAACCGCGGCAACTTTCCTCAACGGTACCTACATGGGCTATGTGCCGGCAGTACCAGCCAACGGCCCGGACAAGATCACCGGCACCCAGTCAAAAAGCATCCTCCCCTACTACGGAGCCGGCATGCTCAAGGATTCGGGAGTCATCGACGTAAAGATCAGGGGCAACTACGCCTATATGACCGATCACTTTGCCGGCCTGGTGATCGTTGACAACGCCCACATCCCGGCCACCGGCTGGAAGGGGCCCAACGGCCAATACAACAACGACACCGACGGCATTCCCGGCAACCATTTCCCGGATACTGAATTTGTAACTTCCTACGACATGGCCGCCTATGACCCGCTGGACAACGAATCCATGCCCAAGTGGATGTACCAGGCCCCCTGCCTGCTGACAACCGCTGAAATCGGCGGCCACGGCAACCGCATCCTGCTGATGGATAACATGAACATCGCCGCGGCCGGCAATGTTGACCTGCTGGCCTGCGTCGGCGCCGGCGGTTTCAACTTCATCGACATCGTCAACCTGAGCGCGGCCGCGATGGACGACCGCTACAGTATCCCGGTCTACTTCCCCACCACCGAGGAGATTGGTGCAAAGCTTGACACAACTCCGGGACAAAGCATTTCCATCGGCCACGCCGTGGGCATTGCCTCTTCAGACAAGTACATGTATCACGCCGACGGCCCCCACGGTGTTTCCGCCTGGAGTATCGTCGATGCCGACGGCTACCCCACCGACAACATCCATCTGGTGGCCAACACCCTGCAGGACGAATATCCGGAGATCTACAACGGCGTAACAATCTATCCGCCTTCACACGCCGCCAACGTGGTCTTCGACCCGGTCCACCAGGTAGCCTGGGCCAGCTGTTCCAGCAACGGCCTGCGCCGGGTGGACATCTCCGGCGTTGAATCCGGACTTGGCGCCATCGGCGCTCCCCTGCTGCTGCCGCTCAAAACAACCGACCTGTTTGAACACAACGGCGAGTTTGGAACGGTCAAGGGTCTTCAGTACCAGGATCATTCCTACGACGTCGAGATCAAGGGCAACTACGCCTACACAGCAGACGGCAGCAACGGCATCACCGTTTATGACATGACCAAGGATCCGACCGTCATGAACAGCGGATTCGTCGTCTCCAATGTAGGCGCGGAAAAGAACAAACCGCCACTCGGCACCGCCTCCGGCATCGCCCTCTGGACCAACCCGGCCGACGGCAAATCCTACGCCTTCGTGGCAGCCGGGCCCCGTGGCGTCGGTGTTGTCGATATCACCGATGTAATGAACATGAAACTGGTCAAGGTATTCGAACCGATCAAGCTGGAAGAGGGGAAAGTCGGCGCCGCCGATGGGCAGTCGGTGGATGTCAAGGTCGTGGGCAACCATGCCTACTTCACCTATGACAGTTTCGGCGTGGTCTGCTACAGCCTGGCCGACCTGATCGCACCGCTGCCGGCCGGCGTACTGCCGACGGAAGTCTGGAAAAAAAGTAATACCGGCACTCTGGTATACGACTACCGTCCGGTTGCAACCAGCCGTTTCAAGCTGCAACTGGTTCCCGGTTATGAAGCCTGGTCCGGCGGAGCGGTTAAACTGGACTACACCCTGGTCAACGGCCAACTCAACTTCTACGTGGCATTTGCCGAAGCCGGCGTCCTCAAGATCAACTGGACCAACCCGGCAGCGCCGGTTCTGGCCGGAATCGCACCGACCGTCGGCGACTGCACCGCGGTAACCATCAGCAACGGCCGGCTCTATGTCGCCGACGGCGGCGCTGGCATGCTGTTCTTCAAGTAACACAAATTCTGTTTCTTTCAGGGGGGATGCTGTCCGGCACCCCCCGCCTTTTTCAAAAGCGCTTGCACTGAAGGCAGTAACCACCGGACCACAAATAACCAAAAATTGATTTCAAGGAGGTGAGACTGGTTTCTTCCCGCCCCGGAAACGTTTTTATCACTCGCTCCATCGTCAGCCACCAGGCAGTCGATGGAGCCACAAACTGGAGGATTACATGAACAGATTAATTAAATGGATAACCCTCGTGATGTATCTCACCTGCTCGATTTTCATAATGAGCGGCACAGGGCATGCGGCCAATGGGACACTGACCGGCAAGGTCACTGTATCCGGTACTTCAACGGTGATCACTGGCGCGACAATTACCGCGACAGGAACTCCGGGAACATTTACGGCAACCTCTAATTCCAAGGGAGTTTATACAGCTTCCCTGCCTCCGGCCACCTATTCGGTAACCTGTGCGGCAGCCGGATACAATTCTAAAACCGCATCAGCCACGATAAGAAGCGCCGCAAAAACCACACTCAACTTCGCACTTGTCAAAGTGGTCGTCACCACCGGCACCATTACCGGCACGGTAACCAACAGCGCCACCGCCGCTGCTATTCCGGCCGCTGCGGTCAGCCTGACTCCCGGCACCTACTCGGCCCTGACCGACACCGCCGGCAAGTACACCATCAGCGGCGTGACAGCCGGCAGCTATACGCAAACTGTCTCCAAGACCGGCTTTACCACTGCGACCAAACAGGTTGCAATCACCGCCGGCGCTACCACCACCA
>JAURXC010000350.1 GCA_030654645.1 Deltaproteobacteria bacterium
CAGCGCCTGCTTTAAGCAAGTACTTCGCCACCTGGTAGTGCCCATTCATCGCAGCCGACATTAACGGCGTAACATCCTCGTAATTACTGTTGTTGATATGGGCCTTGGCGGCCACCAGCAGCTTTACGGACTCAAGCGACCCGTTGCCGGCTGCCAGCCATAGCGCACCCACTGCCCGGCTGTTCATGAAATTAGGCCAAGCCCCGGCTTTTAGCAACTGTTTGATCATTTTATGGTTACCGGTCATGGCCGCGGACATCAACGGAGTCCATCCGGAAATTTCACCGCCTCCAACAATGGAATTGCTTTCGGCATAATTCACATCGGCTCCTTTGGTAATCAAAGCGCCGGCCTTCTTTATGGCACCTGCCCGGACAGCATCCTGCAACTCGCCGTTTATCGAGCGTTTCGACGATCGCCCGACAACCTCCCAGTTCTGAACAATAACCTCAAAATAACCATCTCGAATGGAACCGGCCTCGCGGCAGTTACTGTAATCACCGCTGAACAATGTCGCATCCGCCAGCGGAGAAACAGTAACCGTCTTGCGGCCGCCATATCGACAGTTAAAAGTCTTGCCGTTGTTCTGCTGCTGTACATCCGGTGCGCCCAGGTCGTCCAGCATTCTCTGGGCCTCCGCCGGAAGTTCCTCGGCATGAACCTGGTGACACAATAACGCCGTAACGGCAAATGCAACAACAAATAGCAGCTTCATTATTCCTCCGTGCATTGATTATACGAATATTTTCCCGACAAGTTCAATCATCAATTCTGCCGAACCGCACCGGTATTCAGCCGTTTAAGCTCCTCATGCAAATTCATCGCATCGGCTGACGGCGGATCAATTGAGCTTTGAATCCCCCATTCCGCCATGGTCAGCGCTTCGGACAGACGCCCAAGGTTTTTAAGAATCTGTGCCTGTTCAAAGGCGATTTTTGAAAAATACTCACGTCGGTTCTGCCGCAAAGCGATCTTCATCGCTTCAACAATGTCCTCCAGAGCAAGCTGGAACTGACCGCCGTGATTTCTATAAACCGCCCTGGCGTAATAAACCGCGCCGGTACGCTGGGGTTGCAGATCGATTATCCTGGTAGCAAGCGTTTCAGTGTTGCTCCACACTGGAATCTGCCGAATGGTCAGAAAGCCATAAATCAGGAGCTGGCAAAATACAAATGCCAATGGCAAGGAATATCCGATATTCCTTTTGGAGTCGAAACGATCCAGGAGCCATACAATGCCGCCTCCCCATAAAAGCGAGAGACCAAGCGCCGGGAGGTAACTGTAGCGATCGGCCACCCACTGCCCGCCGACTTGAACAAGGCCCAGCATCGGGAAAAGCGTAACAAAATAAAAGCAGAAAAGCGCCGGCAGCATTCTCGAACTCCGGCCGGCAAATATGACCACCATAAGAAGAGCTGCCGCCAAAACTGCGTAGACCAGGTATTCAACCGGAGCGGTTGAAGCTACATCACCGGGGTGCACATAAAAAGCCGCCAGATCAGATGGCCAGAGAGTCTTTGCCAGATAGAAAAACAGTGCCTTGCAGGCCACCAGCACACGGGAGAGCAGGCCCAACTCGTCAAAGACCTTCATTGCCACCTGCTGGGCAAACATGGTCAAAACCGAGAGTACCACGGAGAACATTAAAAATGGAATTTTATCGATATTCGAGTGGATGAAATCATCCCGTCCGGACCAACGACGCAGAGGATACCAGTCGATGATGCAGAGTATAAAAGGCATGCTGACCGCCAAAGGCTTGCTCATCATGGCCAACACCGCCAGAATCAGCGCGGCCATATAGTATCCGTAACACCGGAACGACAATATTGGTTCAGCCATTCGCCGTTGGGCATATCGAAGATAAAAATACACCGATGACGTTATAAACAGAAGGCAGAGCACATCCTTGCGCTCACTGATCCAGACCACGGATTCCACCCGCAGGGGGTGCAGACCGAAGAAAAGCGCACCGACGATGCCGCCGATAACGATGTTGCGTTGTGATCGCGCTGAATCAGCGTTCTGATTTCCGGCAATCCGCAAAATGCAGGAAAACAGATGACAAACAACAAATACAACAAAAGAGTGAAGCAGAATGTTGATCAGGTGATATCCGGCTGGATCAAAGCCCCACAGATGGCGGTCGAGCGCGTATGAAAGCATCGTGAGCGGGTGCCAGTTTCCCTGGTAAAAGGAGGTGATTGCCCACCACACAGTATTCCAGTCCAGTTTTTCGATATGGGAATTATTGATGATATATTCGTAATCATCCAGAGCTACAAACTGATTGTCCAGTGCGGTAAAAAAAACGATAAAAGTTACAGCTGCCGCCAGGATTGCGCCAAATGTAAGTAACGGAGAGAACGCTGTATTGCTGCTTGATTTTGAACGATTGTCCGATTTCATCTTAGCTGGCTGCCACATATTGTATATTATTTATTCTCCTGTTTACCTGTGCCAGCAAACGCTTCAATCATGATATTGATGTTTTTTGTAATCTCTCCGTTTTTAGTCACAACCGGAGCAGGCATGTCACCATCCAGATAGACGCCGACCATGGCTCCGGCCTTCGGCGTTCCGGCGGAATATCCACCCCTGGCTTTTAAATAGAAGGTTCTGGCTGTATCAACCGCAAGGAGATATTTGCCGTCTACACCCGATTCTTCCGATACAAACTGTGGCCGCCCCTTCATGGACGGGTCAAGATATGCAAAAACAGACAGACCCTGGACCGGAGAGCCATCATCGGTCACAAGTTTTCCCTCGATGGCTGTTCGCTTTCCTCTATACTGTTGAGTTTTGCTGTTGTAACGGGTTATTCCACTGATCGTGCCGACATCTGTCAAGGAATTGGCAATCACCTTGACCTGATGATACTTGCCGCGCTTGTCGCGGCTGGGCATATAGTAGTCTCCACTCCGGGGAGGTCCCAGAGTATTTGGCCTATTTCTCTTGATTGCGCCAAGGTAATAGACACCCTCCTCCAACTGCGTTGTAAAGCGGCCCTTGCCGTCCAGAACCATTACAGAGTCCGGCACCCGCCAGAATTTACCCGCCATCGGCTTTTGAAGCTCGCTATTCGCTGCGAAAAAAAATATTTGCCCGTCAGCTAACGGCTTACCGTCGTAAGTAACGAGTTGCCCCTTGACGGTTCCTTCAGCAGCCCAGGAATTAACGGATAATAGTAAAACACCCAGTATGAGTAGTATCGGAAATATTCGTTTCATTTCAGCATCCTGTTCAATAAAATATGTCATACCAAGGTGCAATCAAAATGAGTACAAGGCGGCGAGGAGAGTGGCGACCGAGGCGTACTATTAGTACGTTGAGGAGCCACCGACGAAGCCAACGACGTAAACGTTTGATTGCGACTTGGTATCAGCTTCCAAATAAAAAACCTTCATCCGGATTTCGGTTTGAAGGCTAGTGAAGTATATCAGAAAGTAACAATCATATTTAAGATTACAAAGGGTAAGGCTTGGCAGCCTTACCCTTTTGCAGCGATATCAGCAAGGATGAACGTCAGCGGAACCAACTACACGGGGCTTGATATAAGTTCTCTTCTTCATTTGTTCATCTCCTTTCCGCACGTTGATCACATGCATGCTTTAAATTTCGTCTCCCCCGGCCCGATTGCACCAAGGGGAGAACCACACTGATTCATTCACGGTAGCAACTTACCACGTTGACTTGGTATTCCACAATTGCGAAGTTCCGGTAGCATCAAAAGTTGTTCCACCGGCTGTCGCCGTGTCATGACAGGTACGGGTTGCCGCGGAACCGGCCGTACCGAAGAACCAGGGGCCGTACAGGCTCGAATGATTGCCACCTGTAGCCGCGTATGAACCGCCTCCCGGGAATCGGCCAAGACCGTTGCCGCTGCCGTTGGAGCCGGAGAAAGGTCCAATAATCGCGTTGGTGGGAGTGGTGCCTGCAACACGGTTTTTATGTCTTGCATCCAGGCAGTCGGTTACAAGCAGCCTGGGCAGGTTGGAGTTATGCGGAGAGTGGCATTTTGAGCAGGTATAGGCATGCACCGCGTTGCTTGCATTGCCACCGCCGGTTGTGGCCCAGCCGTCAACCGAGTTGTGAATCCTGGTCATCGTCTTCCAGTTTGCGGTCGTGGCGGGAGCCGTGTTTTGCAGTGATGCCTTGGAGTGGCAGTTCATGCAGAGCCCGGCGAACTGCGTGTCTGAAAGTGTTGCCAGCGTCGAGGCGGTCGTGGCGAAATCCCACCTGAGAGCGGTTGTGGGACAACCGGTTGTGGCTGCCTGCATCGTATTCTGGTCGATATGGTAGCCGGCGGTAGCCGCCGCGGCGATGGAAGCTATTTTACTGCCGCCGCCGTGAGCCGTGTTGACGGCGGCCGCATCCTGCTTGTAGGGCGAGGTTACATAGGTGCCCTTGAGCATCGGAACGGCATACTGACGGTCAGCGGAGGCAATGCCGGGGCTGACGCCGTGCGGATCATGGCATGGTGTGCAGAGTCCGCCTATCTGGCCGGTGGGCGTGGTTGCAAGATTTGACGATTTTCCGAAATGGCCGCCCTTGTTGGTGGAGAGACCGGTGCCGATGTAGGGATAGGTGACTCCCCTGGCGAAAGTGCCGCCTGTTTTACCGAAGTAGGGGTTGTCGTTGTAGCCGTGCAGCATCTGGGTGGCGCCGAAGGTGCCATAGCCCCAGGGTGAGTTGTTGCCGGCCGAAGTGGCCGCGCCGGCGGCGCTGTTGTTGTGGCAGTCGAAGCAGATGCCTGCGCCGGCCTTGTATACGTTCTTCTGGGCCGCGTTTCCGCCGGAATATGGTCGATAGGCAACCGTGTAGCCGCCCTTGTTGGCAACGGTGTTTTTCAGGATACCACCCCTTCCACGGCCGGTGGCGCTGGAGTAGCTGGTGGTGATGGCGCCTGCCGGTGCCGACGCGGTCGAACCGTGTGAGTTATGGCAGTCGTAGCAGAGAACGTTGATTGCACCGCTGGTGTTGGGGTAGTTGTTCACAGTGGTAGTGCTCTGGGCGTTTTCAGCCAATGTTGACCAACCGCGCGCATTGTTGGCAGCATTGCCGTGGCCGGAATAGGCTTTGGCCTGACTGTTCTTGGTATTGGTGTGGTTGCCGGTGAGTTTGCCCCACAACGTTGTGGTTGTATCCGAATATTTGGCGGCGATGCTCTGAGCAGTACCGAACTTGGTTTTTTCCCAGGAATACTTTTCCGGGTTGCTGACGTCGCCCACAGCGCTGAACGGAGCAGACCCGAAACCGTTAGGGCCATGGCAGCCGAGACAATGATTGTTTATTTTAAGTAACTGAGCCTGGGTGCGGATAGTGCTGGATGTGTAGGCAGTACCGGTTGTACCTTCGGTGTAGGTTGCAGTGGCCGGCCTGACACCGCCTGCCTGTGTAATTACCAGATCAACCGCACCGTTGGATACACCGGCATGGTAGGTTGAATTCATGGTGCCATCGGCATTTGCTTCCCAATGGCAGGCATAGCATGCCTGGTTTGTAATTGCCGCTCCCTGGACATGGTGCGAGTTGCGCGATGCGGTGAACTGACCGAGAATGGCAACCCTGGCTATCCCGGCGGTTGAACCCTGCGGTGTGGCGTGACAGCCAACGCAGCTGCCAACGGCTGATTCAAAAATACCATTGATATGCAACGACGGATTTACAAATATATTCGCATAGCTGTTGCCTGCCTGGTTGATGTTGTTATGGCAGTTGCAGGTGGAGCCGATGGTGGCGCTGGCAGGGAATCCGGCCGGTATTACGATCCCTCCCGGATGGCCGGACGCGGTTGAGGGCGGGAAGCCGTGGCAGGTTCCACATGCTGCCGCGCTTATGGTTGCCGGGAGGTAATTCGGATCTTTCCAGATAGGCGATTTATTGCTGCCGGTGGTGTCGCCTGTCGGCATGGAGTTGCCATGGCAGTATGTGTTGGAACATTGGCCGGTGGTGCTGTTATATGCGGGTGTCAGCGCCCCTCCTTTGCTTGCGAGGGTACTCCAGGCAAATGTGCTGGAACCATTCATATGGGTTGCACCGGACAGTGTCACGCTGCCATGGCAGTCATTGCAGGCATTGTTTGCTGAAATGCCGGTTGTTGCCGCAGCCATGTGGTTGGTATGGGCGCCAACTTTGGCATCGGTGTTAAGCGTAACCTTGACCGGATAGGATGTACTGTAAAATGGTGTGCCGGTCGAGACGGCCCCGGCGGTGGTGCTGCTGTGGCATTTGCCGCACTGGTCGGTGGTGGACCAGAGTGTGCCGCTCCATGGCAACAGTGTGCCGGAACCATGACAGGCAACGGAAGAACATGTACCGGTTACCCTGCCGGATGCCTGGCTCGGCAGATACCTGTTGTTTGATCCGGTGTATGCGCCCACGGTTACTTTAATTGCTCTGCCGGCGCTTGTGGCGTGGGAATAGGCGGCGGCTCCGGCATAAGTGCTGTGGCACGATGAACAGGCGGCGATGGTGTTGCCGAGCGCCACTATGTGCTTTGAGTGCGCCAGTGTCAGTGGTGCGACCAAGGCGCCATGGCAGGTTTCGCAGGTGGTGGCTGTCGGTGAAGAACCCCAGACCGGAGTCTGCTTCTCAAAGTGGCAATTGACGTTGGAGCAGCGGGCGTTGGACAGGTTGGGAATCGAAGTCTGGTTAAAAAAGACCCCCTTGTCATACTTGGCGCGCAGAGTGGCGGAAGAATAACCTTTAAGGCTGTAGGCCATGTTGATCACGTTATTCTGGTGACCATAGTTGGTTGAAGTAACCGGCGTGTGGCAGATATTGCAACTGGCGGCGGTGGCAACCGCCGGGAGATGGTTGCGATGGTTGCCCATGATTGCACTGGATTGCGAACCGAAATGCGGATTGGCTTTCCTGGCCCCATCCCGTGGTGATGCGCCATGGCAATAAGTAGTGCAAGAGTTGAGGACACTGGCGGCCCGGGCTGTCCCGACACTGACTACGATTGCCATCAGTGCGATAATTCCCGCTACCATCTGTGCGCAAGTTTTTTTTCTCTCGCGATTTTTCCCCATGGCAAGCTCCTTCTCTCTGATTACATACTTAAAATCTTTACCACTTCCAGCCGTTGAGGCGGGGGGTGTCCCCGCCTCGTTCCGATGGCTTAGTGAAGTGGATCCCACTTGGGAGTTGCTCCGTAATGGCAGCTGTTGTTGGAACAGGTCCCGGTCTGGTGCGATGCGGCGTCCAGCCGGTTTGAAGTATATTTGAACTGCTTGGCTGCTTCAAGCCTGAAACGCTGGTTGAGCTTGACCTTGATGTTCTGGCTCGGGTTATAGACGATCGGGCTCATCTGGTGATCGGCGGAATCGTGGCACTTCGAGCAGTTGGCAAAGCCTTCACCAGGCTTGGCAAGCTTGCTGACATGGTTCTGGATCGTGTGAGCGCCGCCGCCGCCCAGGTAGTTCTCGCCCCTGGCGCTGGACCAGTTGCCCAGTGTTCCCTTGAATCCGGCGCTGGCCGGTGGATAGCCGTGGCAGGCATCACAGGCACCGCTGGAGATAATCTCCAGCGTTCCGTTGATGTGCAGCGCCTTGTTGACGAAGATCGTGGCATAGCTGTTGCCGGTCGGGTTGATGTTCGAGTGGCAGCTGCAGGTCGTTCCAAGCGACGCTGTCGCCGGGAAACCGGCCGGGATGCTGACCGCCGGATGTCCGGCTGATGTCGGCGGTGGGAAGCCGTGGCAGGTGCCGCAGACGGCTGAAGTGAGGGTGACCGGCAGATAGGTTGTGCTGTTCCAGACCGGAGCCCTGTTGCTGCCGCTGGTGTCGCCGCCGGGCATGGAAGCCCCGTGACAGTAGACGTTGCTGCAGGCGCCGGTGGTAGGGCTGTAGGCTGGCGTCAGGGCACCGTTTTTGGTTGCCAGTGTGCTCCAGGCGAAGCTGGTGGAACCGGCCATGTGGGTGGCCGAGTTCAGTGCTACAGTGCCGTGGCAGGCGGTGCAGACCATTGCGGCCGACATGCTGTCAATGCCGGCGATGTGCGCGGTGTGGGCTCCGACTTTCGGATCGGTATTGGCGGTTACCTTGACCGGGAAAGAGGTGGCGTAGAATGGTGCGGCTGCTGTGACCGCACCGGCGGTGCTGCTGCTGTGGCACTTGCCGCACTGGTCGGTGGTGGACCAGAGCGTGCCGCCCCAGGTGACCGTGGCGGAACCATGACATGCCGATGCCGAACAGGTGCCGAAGCCGTTGGCAGCGGGGTGCGCCGCGCCGCTGCCCTGTGAGTAGGTCATGCCGGCCGCGCCGAGTTCGATCTGTCTATTGGCATGTGTCGCCGCGGTGGTAGTTGTCTTGGTATATCCCAGATGGCACCTGACGCAGTCAAGGTTGGCGCCGGTTGCAAGGGTATGGATTCTGTGGCTGCCGGTTCCGGTCAGGTCGGTGGCCATATCGACGTGGCAGCCGGCACAGTTAAGGGTTGTGGCGGCGGCCCAGCTGACCGTCCTGTAGGTTACGGTGGTATTGGCGCCGGTGGTGGCATTCTGTACGGTACTGTGGCAGTAGGTGTTGGAGCAGGAACCATAGGCAGCGCTACCGGCTGCGAAGGTATTCGTTTTGGAGTAGGTCGTGGCCGGTGTCGCCGCCAGGCCGGTCCAGGCCAGATCGATGTTCTTGTTGACATGGGTGGTGCCGGCCGGTGCTGTAGAACTGGTGTAGCTTGCGCCGTGGCAGACCGAGCAGGCAATGCCGGCGGTCTGGGCATGCTTGGCATGTTTGCCGGTGGCTGCTGCATTGACCGCCGGTCCCATGTTCTGGTGGCAGGAACCGCAGTTCAACGCTGCTCCACCCCAAGCGGGGGTGGTCACTGCGGTGCCTGCTCCGGCGCCGGTGGCGGACTGGCCGGTGCTGTGGCAATACAGATTGTTGCAGGCGCCGAAAACCTGGCTGCCGCTCTTGCTGGGGAGGTAATTGGTGGCCGCGCCGGTGTAGGTGGCCGATGCTTCCAGGGTATTGAGCGGGTCACGCAGGAAACCTTGAACCTTCAATGCACGCCCGGCGCTGGTGGCATGGGTGAAGGTCACATTGTTGGCATGGCATTTCTGGCAGTTGGTCGTGCCGGGGAAGTACAGATTATGTCGGGCATGGCTGCCGGCCAGTCCGCCGGCGGGCGCTGCGGTTGTTCCGGCAGGTGGTGCTCCATGGCAGGCGGCGCAATCGGCCGGTGCGACATAGGCGGCGGAACCCCAGAGTGGGGTCTGCTTTTCAAAGTGGCAGCTGGTATTGGAACAACGGGCGTTGGTCAGATTGGGGAGCGAAGTCTGGTTGAAGAAGACCCCCTTGTCATACTTGGCGCGCAGCGTGGCGGAAGAGTAACCCTTCAGGCTGTTGGCCATGTTGATGACACTATTCTGGTGACCGAAGTTGGTTGCGGCAACCGGTGTGTGGCAGACGTTGCAGTTGGCCACGGTCGGAGCAGCCGGGAGATGCTTGGCATGGTTGCCGAGGAAGGCACTGGACCGGGAGTCGAAGTGCGGGTTGGCCTTCCGCGCCGCATCACGTGGCGGCATGCCGTGGCAGTAGGTTGTGCATGAGTTGAGCACACTGGCCGCTTGTACCGGGCTTGCTGTGAATGCCAGAACCATCAGTGTTGAAATTGCCATCATGCTTGAAAACATCCCGGCGGTGAGCGCTCTTTTCATATTCGACTCCTTTTTTCCTGTGTTGCACCTTGCTATATAGTTGATAAACGGCCTGATCGGCTTGTTAATGGCTGGGATCCCACTTTGGCGTTGCGCCGTAGTGGCAGCTGATGTTGGTGCAGGTGCCGGTAATATGCAGGTTGCCATCCTTACGGTTGGAGGAATATCTGACCTGCTTGCTGTTTTCAGTTCTCAAGGATCGGCTGAGCGTAACCTTTATATTTCCGCTAGGGTTGAATGCTATCGGACTCATCTGGTGATCGGCGGCAGCGTGGCAATTGCTGCAGTTGGCAAAACCTTCACCCGGCTTGGCAAGCTTGCTGACGTGGTTCTGGATCGTGTGGGCTCCGCCTCCGCCCAGGTAGTTTTCGGCCTTGGCGCTGGACCAGTTGCCATGGGTCCCCTTGAAGCCGGCTCTGGCCGGCGGATAACCGTGGCATGAATCGCAGCTGCCGCCGGCAACGGCATCCAGCGTGCCGTTTATATGCAGCGCCTTGTTGACGAAGATCGTGGCATAGCTGTTACCGGCCGGATTGATGTTCGAGTGGCAGCTGCAGGTAGTTCCGAGTGACGCGGTAGCCGGGAAACCGGCCGGAATGGTGACCGCCGGATGTCCGGACGATACGGGCGGCGGGAAACCGTGACAGGTGCCGCAGGCGGCCGAACTAAGGGTGGCCGGCAGATAGGTGGCGCTGTTCCAGGCCGGGGCCCTGTTGGCGCCGCTGGTGTCGCCGCCCGGCATGGAGGCGCCATGGCAGTAGACGTTGCTGCAGACACGGGTGGTTGCATTATAGGCTGGTGTCAGTATGCCGTTTTTGGTAGCCAGCGTGCTCCAGGCGAAACTGGTGGAGCCGGCCATGTGGGTGGCCGAGTTCAGTGTTACCGTGCCGTGGCAGGCGCTGCAGACCATCGTGGCCGAGATGCTGTCCGTGCTGGCGATATGCGCGGTGTGGGCCCCGACTTTCGGATCGGTATTGGCGGTTACCTTGACAGGGAAAGAAGTGCCGTAGAATGGTGCGGCGGCTGTGACCGCCCCGGCGGTGCTGCTGCTGTGACACTTGCCGCACTGGTCGGTGGTGGACCAGAGCGTGCCGCCCCAGGTGACCGTGGCGGAACCATGGCAGGCCGAGGCCGAGCAGGTGCCGTAGCCATTGGCCGCCGGATGGGCCGCGCCGCTGCCCTGTGAGTAGGTCAGGCCGGCAGCGCCCAGTTCGATCAGGCCGTTGACGTGAGTCGTAGCGGCTGAAGTGGTTTTGGTGTAGCCGAGATGGCACTTGACGCAATCAAGGTTGGCGCCGGTTGCAAGGGTGTGGATTCTGTGGCTGCCGGTTCCGGTCACGTCGGTGGCCATATCCTTATGGCAGCCGGCACAGTTGAGAGCTGCTCCGCCCCAGACCGGCTGGCCGTACACGGTCGGCGCTCCCGAACCTCCGCTCCCCTGGACATTGCTGTGACAGTAGGTATTGGAGCACTGGCCATATGTGCTACTTGGTGCAATTGCTCCGGTACTGCCGGTCAGCGCATAGACACCGGTAGGAGTCTTGTATTTTGAAGCGGCTCCCAGGGCGCTCAGGTCCCATTTGACGTTCCCGTTGATATGGGTGTTGTCGGTGATCGAGCCATGGCAGGCCGAGCAGGTCAATGCAAGACGTCCTGCGCCGCTGCCGGCGTGGCGCAGGTGTCCACCGCTGGTTGGTGGTGTGGCCGGCGTGACTCCGTGGCACGACCCGCAGGCTGCCTGGTTGGCTCCGGTCCAGTTCGGGGCGGTATTTGATCCGCCGGTCAGGGTGGAACCGTGACAGTAGATACTTGCGCAGGTCTGGCTGGTGCCGGTTACACTGAAATTCCCTGAGAAGACGTATGGTGCCGCGAGCTGGTTTGTATTGATATAGGTGCCTCCGGTAACGCTGCCGCCGAAACCGGGAAAGTTGGTGCCATTGATTGAAAAACCTATGTCGATGCTGTTGCTGGGCATTGTTTTAGCCGAATATCCATTGTGGCAGGTATTGCAGGCCATCAGGCGCCCTTTTGCATGGGCCGAGTGCGCTCCCGGATTGGCAGCTGTTGCGCCGGTGGCCGGCGTGGCCAGTCCGGAGGGGCCGCCAATGGTTGCGGTGGTTGGCGGATAGCCATGACAGGCGGTGCAGGCGCCGGAAAAGGAGCCGTTGGGACTGTTGTGGAAATGGCAGCTGTTGCAGACCCTGGGATCGCTACTGGCATGTTCGGGAGGCGCGTTAAAGGTGCCGGCTGCCGGCACCGCGTGACATCCCTGGCAAACGCCGCTGCCCTGGGCATTGCTGTACTCACGCTTGCTGCCGGTATAACGGAAGAATATCTGGGCCGGTTGCCCGGTGGTCTTGTTGATTACGTTTCTGCGGATCAGGAACACGTTGGTCCCCTTGCTGGCGGTGGGGTCCTTGGGGTCATACTCCACGTGGGCGCCGTGGCAGTCCACGCACTGTATGTCCTGCCCCTGGAGATTGTGGCTTTTCTTGCCGGCATGACAGTTGGTGCAGATGTTGAGTTTGTCCGGCGAGCCGCCGGCTACCTTGGCGCCACGCTGGTCCGTGCGCAGCAGGAAACCGTCGCCGCTGCTGAGCGCTGTAAAGTTAGCGCTGCCGTCAATCGTACTGCTGCGCGAATCGGTGTAATGGACTCCGTGACAGGTGGAGCAGAGCAGCTTTCCGCCCGAGGCGACCAGGCTGGCGTTCAAGTCCGATGTCGGATTTGCGGGGTTGGCGTTCAGAGGTGGTTTGTTCAGCGAGCCGGATGCGCTGTTGTAGTTGATGTTGACCGGATGGCTACCCTTGAGGTGGGATGAAACATTGCGTGAACGGTGACAGTCCAGGCAGAGTTGGTCCTGGTTGTTGGCGACCCTGAGAAACTTTCCGTTGGTATTTAAGTGCTGGTCATGGCAGCGGACACAGGCCAGTGAGTTTCCGGTCCGCCCGCGCAGGTTGGCGCTGGTCAGGGCCGCCTGCACCGGCGGCTGGGCGCCGGCGGCCGGGACGGTTTCCTGGCCGTCCCAGCGGTGCGATGTCTGGTAAAGTTTTGAAATACCGGTTGTGGAGTGATTTCCAAAAGGATTGGAGGCGTCAGCGATTGTGATAGGTTTTTTCCCCGCGAGCGGGTCTCCGGGGCGGTGGCAGTCCAGGCAGATATTGTTGTAGCCGGTGCTGCCGAGCGTCATCTGAACCGTGTGACATGTGGCGCAGGTATAGCCGGAAGCGGTGCCGAAGTGCGGCGCATCAACCGCTTCGGCTCCAAATGGTGTCATCAGGACATATAACGCCAAAGACAGGGCTACCGTTATCAATCTATTCATAGCTGACTCCTGAACAGGAAAAGCGAAAGTCACAACTCCAGCGTGTTTGGCTATATTTATTATGCCGGGTATTTCCGGACGGCATGCCTTGTTCCCGGCCTACTGTATGACCAGTTGGTCAACAACCAGACTTCCGGAACCGACTGTCAAGGTTCCGTCAATCACGGTGTACCCTGAGCGCGCGCTGAATGCCGGATCGTATCCGCCCTTCATGGTGACGGCGCTTCCGTTATTCAGGATCAGGTTTTCAATGAAGGTGATGGCCTGAGCCTCGATTATACCACTGATATTTATTGCTGCATAAGCCGAGGCAATTGTTCCGAACGGTGTGCCGCTTACCCTGGCTTTGGGAATTAAGCCAAAGGTGGCGGTGGCGCTGCGAACAGCCGTCATGCTGACGATACAGTCTCCGGTTCCGGCGCTGGCGCAGGCTCCCGACCATCCGGCAAAAGTTGAGCCGGTGTTTGCGCGTGCCATCAGGGTGACGCTGCTGCCGGCGGCAAAGTTGGCGCTGCAGGCGCCGCCGAGGCAGTTTATGCCACCGGGGTTGCTGGTTACGCTACCGCCGCCGCCGTTGCTGGAGACGATGTTGACGGTGGCAAGATACATCGGAGAAGATGCGGAACAGGTCGCCGAGGCGCCGCCGTTCAGGCCGGCGCAACTCCAGCTCCAGGGGCCACTGCCGCTGAAATTTGCCACGCTGCCGTTTCGGCAGAGATTGGTAGTGGGGGCAACGGTGAAAATCCCGTTGTTTGCTGTTCCGCAGGTTCCGGTGATCATATCGATGCTGTAGAGTGAAAGGGCTCCTGTGCCGTTGGCAACGAAAAGACGGTTGTTGAGTTGGTCAAAGCGGTCGTAGAGAAGATCTCCGGGGTTGACCAGTTCTCCGCCGGCAACACCGTAGCTGCCGATGTAGCTCAGGAAAGCTCCACTGGCGGCATCAATCACCTGGACGGTGCTTTGGAAGGAATCGGCTATGTAGATGCGGCTGAGGGTTTTGTCATCCTTGGTGTATTCGAAGGCGACGCCTTGGGGGGCGGTAAATTTGAGTGGGCCGGAACCAAAGGAGCCGATGCTGGACTGATATATTCCGGTGGTGGAGTAAAACTGGATCTGGCCTGCGAGAGTATCGACAATGGCCAGTCGATTGGAGAGTTTTTCATAGCTGATGCCGGTTGGCCGCACGAACTGGCCGATTGCCCTGCCGACGGTACCAAAGCTGTTGGCGGGCTTGCCGGCGGCGGCTACGCCGGTGCTGACCGGGGCATAGGTGGAGTTGAAAACCTGAACACAGCTGTTCAGACTGTCGGTTACGTAAATATTGCCGATGCCGTCAACGGCAATGCCGTTGGAACCGGTAAAGGTTCCGAACTGTGACAGCAACGCGCCGGTGGTCTTGTTTATCACGGCCACTGAAGCCCCCTGACTTACAAGTAGATCACCATTTTTGGCGATCGCAATGCCAAAAACATTTTTCAGGGTGGAAATTTTTTGCAGCAAATTACCGGCGCCATCGTACTTGAGGATTCCGCCGCCGCGAGGGTCGGTGACGTAGATGTTACCGGATGAATCTGTAGCAAGCCTGACCGGGGTGCTGACACCGTCCGTTACGGATGGCAGCGCGCTGACCAGAGGCGCGACAGCGCCCAGGGCATATTTTGAAGCTGAAATTGTTCCCAGAAAAACGAATAGTGCCAGGCCAATGATGCGAACGGTTTTGCTGCAAAGGTGCATAAGGGTCTTCCTCCAGACAAAAAACGGGTTGCCTAATATCTTTCGGATATTTCGGCAACCCGGCTGTCTGCTATGAGACCCTGTAGGCTTTCCGTCCCATTCTCGCGAATGGTTTAGTATTATCGTGTATCGCTATTTTTTCAAACCTTACGCTATTATTCATATCCAAACCCATTCTGTCAACAACTAATATTAGAACCCGACCGTGGCGCTAAATCACCAGATTCTCGTGTTGTGGCAGAAGCCGGTGCTGCTTGGAGCACAACTTCTGGTGACCGGATCGTATGAGATGACATTGGTGTTCCCGCCACCAATCGTAGCAGAAGCAGGCCCTTCCATGGCCGGTGTTTCCAGATGTGTGAAGTGGCTAAGACTCAGATTTGTGGTGTCGTGACAAGCTGTGCATGCAAGACCGGCATCATTGATATGAAAAGCGTGATCGCCGGAGTTGTAGCTGTTATTCTGGGTCGTTCCTGAAGCGTGGCACAATGTACAGTTTGTATCCACATTGATCGTCCCGCTTGCCCACGGCGGTGTTGTCTGCCCTCCGTGACAACTGACATTTGTGCACTGGCCAGCGGAATAGGACGGTGCTCCACCGGTTTGCGCCTGAAAGGTTGGCGACAGAGCCACATTGACGGTTCCGTCTGCATGGGCGATGGTTCCGAATCCCAGGTTGTTGTGGCAGGCGGCGCAGGCAACATTGGAGAATGTGTGCGCGGCATGGGCAAAAGCCCTGTTCGGAGCGGTTGCTCCATTGGGCGGATTGCCATGGCACGATGAGCATCCTGACGGATTTGCGGCCGGGCTTGTGGCATGACAGGAAATGCCGGAAATAGCGGTTGCGGACATGCACGAGGGAGCGGTTCCGCCTCCTGCCGGACCGTTCAGTGCGGAGCCGTGGCAGAGAGCGCAGGCGGTGGCCAGGCTGCCGGCAGTGGCATGGCTTGTCGTGTTGGCAACGTTGCCAGGAGTGCCGACCCGTCCGGTGAGCCAGGGTGTCGGATGTGCGGTGTTTGCCAGGTGGCAGTTCTCGCAGCCGTTTGCCAGGTTGGTCTTGGCTACGTTGAACCTGGGATTGACTCCGCTTGCCGGTGTGGCGTGACAGGATTGGCAGGTACCCAGATTGGTCTTGGCCCTGGCGCCATGGTTTGCCGCTGCGACCCATGGTTGCGGGTCGCCGGCGTGGCCGACGGCACCGTGGCAGAGGGTGTTGTTGAAACAGTCCGGTGGAGTCCCGGCTGGCGCCGGCGGTGTCGGTATGATCGGCGAGTTTGCTCCTCCGCTGTGGCAGACCGCGCAGGCGGCGGCGTTGCTGGGATCGGTGGTTACGTGCGTACGCGTGCCACCTCTCCAGGGCGCCGGAGAATGGGGCGCATTGGTGGTCGGGGTTGTAAGTCTGTGGCAGCCGATACAATCCCTGTTGGCGGAACCGGCGCCACGGAAGTCGGCCCCGTGACAGTTTTTACAGAACGCCATGCCCAGGACGCCAACTGCAGCGGATTTGGCGTTGACACCATGCAAACCGGGAGCGGCAAAGCCGGCCGGATGCCCGGAGGGGCCGGCGGGATGGCAGTTGATGCCGTTGCGGGATGCGCTGAAACAGCTGATTTTTGTGGTTCCGCCCCGCAGGTCACTGCCGTGGCACTCGGCGCAACTATCCTGCTTGGCAAGATACTCTGCCGGATGCGAGCCGCCGGTTGCGGCAACTGCCCAGAGCGCCGGATGCTTGCCGGTGGAGTCGAGCAATACAGTGTTGTCATTGCCCTGGCTGCAAGCCCAGAGACCGATAGTTAAGAGAAGCATAGTCACTAAATGAACCAGTTTCATACCAACTCCTTCCTCTTATCCTCTTAGCGGTGGCAGGCCACGCAGCGTTCGTTGTTGGCCCTGCCGTGGCAGCGATAGCAGCTGGCCGGGTCAAGTTTCCCCTCGATCTTGTGCAGAGTCATGAAGTTGCCACGGTGGGGCATCTCGCGATCGGGCCGGTGCCCGTACCTGGTGGAAGGCTTCATCTCGACTTTATTGGTATGGCAGTCGTTGCAGAAGGAGGCTTTGTGGCAGGTTGAACAGAGCCGGTCATCCGATGCCGCGTAAAAGCGGTGGTTTTTTACAAATGCTCCCGAATGGCTGAATGCTGCAAAGGACTTCATGGTTCCCTTTTGCTGATCCTCATGGCATTCGGAGCAGTTGACCTGCTGACCTATGGCCAGAGCTTCGGGATGGGAATCGGGCAGGGATGGCAGAGCCTTCATCTGTGCGCAGGCAGCCAGAATCAGAATCAATCCGGCCAAAGCCATGACGGGGAGTGATGTCTTGAACATTTTCATTTTTTCCCTCCTTTACCGTCGAAAGTAAAATTGTAGGTCAAACGTATTAGCCCCTTTGTTTCTTCGGTAAACTGGGGATTCCTGCCGTAGCTGATATCTCCCGATAACGCCAGGGCCGGTGTGAAGTGGTACCCGAGCGAAGCGGTGGTCTCCCAGGCGCTCTTCTCATCATAGATCTTTTCCTTGAAGAAGTAGGCCAGGGCGTCGATCGCGGCAAAATAGGTCTTGGTGTCGTGCATTACGTAACCGCGCAATTCATGGTAGGAAGCGGAGGGGTTTGTACCGATGGCAAAGTTCTTGCCGGCACGGAGATAATGATAGCCGAGTCCGCCACGGACCGAGTTGTCCATGAATTTGAAACGGGCATTGGTGCCGTAGCGGTCTGCATTACCGATCTCGCGGGTGTAGTGCTTGTAATCGGCTGAGAGTTCGAAATTCTTGGTGATTTCATAGGAAACGCTGCCGCCGGTCGAACGGGACAATTCCGCCGGGTTGAGGGCAGCGCCGGAGAACATCGACCAGGCGTAGAGATAACTGCTTTCGCGATGTTCGTTGAACTCGCCGCTCAACACAAGCTGCTGAACCGGCTTGATGTTGACAAGATAGCTGTGCTCCGCGGCTCTTTTGGTTTCCGGGTTATAGCTGGAATGCCCCATCACCTCTACCGACTTGTGAGGACTGAACCAGACGTCGCCACCCACCTGGCGGTGGTCGCCATTGGTATAATTCTTGAGTTTCGGGGCCTTGCCCTCGTAGAGACCGGATGCGCCCAGCTCAAACATCCCCTTGTAGCGGTAATTGACCCGGCCGCCATAGATCGTGTCACCCTTGCCGTCGCTGCTCTCGCCGTACAGATGGGTCGTGTGCACCGGCGCTCCGCCGAAAGCCGAAAAGCCAAAGCCCATTGGAAGTTCCGTACGCACATTCAATCCGTCAACATGTTCGTTGACAATTCCTTCATGGACAAAAAAACGGCCGGCGCGGATATCCGCGTTGGCCTGTTTGAACTTGTACTGAAGGTAGCCGTAAGTGAAGCTGCCGTTTAAATCATCGTCGTTGTAGCTTTTATCGCTCAGGTCGTACCGGAACCATCCGGAAAAATGCAGCGACAGGTTGCCGTTGGCCAGGTTGTTGGCATCGAATCCGAGAAACTGTGTCACAGGGAGCAGTGTCTCCTTCTTTGCTCCCACAATGTCGCGGTTCTCAATTCTGAGGATAGTGGAAGAGTCAACGGAATAGTCAGCGGCTGAAGCGGTTAACGGAATGGCGAGAAGTGAAGCGGAGCAGATAACGCTGCAATAAATCATTCTCATGGTCTGGCTCCTGTCTATTGATGACAAGCTCGGTTGCAAAATTCTATAACTATATTTTATAAAACGCAACAAAAAGATTAAGACTGTCCTTTATATCCTGTTGACTCCGGATTAAAGCCGGGGTCGTGCCCCGGCTTTAATCCGCTCATTTCAGACTGCGTCGGTCAGGCGCTTCTGCTTGTAACTGAGCCTGTTCAGCGCGTGGATATAGGCTTTGGCCGATGCAACGATGATGTCGGTTGATGATCCCTTGCCAACCACGGTATGGTTGCCCTCGCTGACACGAACGGTTACCTCTCCTTGTGCATCGGTTCCGCCGGTGATTGACCCTACATTGTACTGGGTCAGCTTGGCCTTGGACTTGGTGAGCTTCTTGATCGCCTTGAAGGCCGAGTCCACCGGCCCGTCTCCCAGTTCCGCAGTCCGGACCGTGATGCCGTTGATCTCCATCTGGACCGTTGCCGTCGCGACGGCAAACGAACCGCAGGTGACGGTAATATGTTCGAGTTTGTAGTGGTCTTCTTCGCGCGACTCTTCAGATACGATTGCATCCAGGTCTTCGTCAAAAACTTCCTTCTTGAGGTCGGCCAGCTCCTTGAAACGGTCAAAGGCCCTGTTCAGCTTCGTATCATCCAGGTCGTGCCCCAGTTCCTCCAGACGTTTCTTGAAGGCATGCCGTCCGGAATGCTTGCCGAGAACCAGTGCGCTGGACAGAAGCCCGACCGATTCGGGCGTCATGATTTCATAGGTCGATTTTTCCATCAACATGCCGTGCTGATGAATACCAGCCTCGTGGGCAAAAGCGTTGGCCCCCACAACCGACTTGTTGGGCTGCACCGCGATACCGGTAATAGTTGTCAGAAGGCGGCTGGCCGGGGTCAGCTGTTCGGTCACGACGTTGGTTGCAAAGGGCAGGATGTCGCGCCTGGTTCTGAGGATCATGACAAATTCTTCCAGTGAACAGTTACCGGCACGCTCGCCGATTCCGTTGATGGTACATTCAACCTGGCCGGCACCGGCCTGAATCGCCGCTATTGAATTGGCCACAGACAAACCAAGATCGTTGTGGCAGTGAACAGAGATGACTGCCTTGTCGATGTTGGGTACGTTGTCCTTCAGGTATTTTATGATGTTGAAGTATTCAAAGGGGATCGTGTAGCCGACCGTATCCGGAATGTTGACCGTGGTCGCGCCGGCGTCGATGACCGCTTCCACTACTTCCGCCAGGAAAGGCAGGCGGGTGCGAACAGCGTCTTCACAGGAAAACTCGACATTGGGGGTGTAGGATGCAGCCCTTTTGACCGCTTTGACCGCCGATGCCAGCACCTTGGCCGGCTCCATCTGCAGCTTGTACTTCATGTGAATGTCGGAGGTAGCGATGAAGGTGTGGATGCGTCCCTTCTCTCCGGCATATTTGAGCGCTTCCCAGGCGCGATCGATATCCTTTTCGCTGGAGCGGCAGAGTCCGGCGATTTCCGGCCCCTTGATCATCTGGGCCACCTTCTTTACCGCCTCGAAATCGCCATCCGAAGCAATCGGAAAACCGGCCTCGATTACATCCACATTCAACTTCTGCAGTTGTTTTGCAATGCGGAGTTTCTCCTCGATGTTCATGCTGTTGCCGGGAGCCTGTTCTCCGTCCCTCATCGTGGTATCAAAAATCTTGATAGTTTTCCGTTCATCCTTAATGGGTTGCTGTGTCTTTGCCATCCAGATACACTCCTTTCGATGTGCTGCTTTTAATTGTATTTACCACAAAAACCATGCTTCGCATCCAGTGAATAAAAAAAGCCTCCGCCCCAGATTTGGGGCAGAGGCTTTTGTGCCGTCCGCGGTACCACCCAATTCGTCTGCCGGCAAGACCGGCAAACCTTAATTATACCTTTAACGCAGGCTCACGTCTTCGATTACATATCACCGAAGCGGCTCCAAGGCGAGTTCACCGCCATGCTTACCGGTTCGCACCAACCACCGGCTCTCTGAAAAGCATTAATACGGTTACTACTCCTCTTCATTGCCTTTACAATTTCTGCCATATTAGAAAAACAAATCAGGGAAAGTCAAGTTGTTAATTTAAATGACATGGTTTTTAGTCTGTAAAACTGTGCGATTATGTGGTTTTAGTCCGTTAATAGTGTTGATAACGCACAATTCATGCCGTACAATGCACGATTATTTGTCAGGGGGTTAACGTGAACAATATTCTGCTCATCACCGATGTTGCCAGACTAGGAAATGTTTTTGGCCGACTCACCGATGATAGCACTGTCCGCTTGAGAATTGCCAACAACCTCGAAAAGGGTGGCGAGGAAATAGCAATCGACAAACCGGAAGTTGTTTTTGTCCAGACACACCTGTCCGGACTGTCCGCTGAAATATTGATCATGCATTTAAAGAAACAGCTTGGCCGGAAGCGTTCACGTTTTGTCCTGCTGGCCGCGCCGGGACAGGTAAGCGATGCGATACTGGCGCCATTTCAGGGGTGGCTGGACACGTCGTTGGAAGATGACCGCCTGCTGGATGACTTGCGTTTCCTGCTCAACACATTTACGTCAAAAGGTAAAAAAAGCGCTGAAGTCCTCAAGCAGGAAAATATAGCCGTTGATGTTGATAGCTCCGAGTCATCCCAATTACCGGAAGAAGTCACAACTCCGGTTCTTGCCGAGCCGGTTGAAGTGACACTGCCAGAATTAATACCTGCGACAAAAGACTCCGAGCCGGTAATTGCACCCGCACCGACAGATGAAAATGCTCCCGACGATCAAGGCATCAGCTATCCTCCTCGTCCCCGCTTGACGACAGTCTATTCCGAATTCAACAGTTCGTTCGATGATGCCGTAAGCAGCACTCCTGAACCAGAGTCAATCGGGCAATCGGCGTCTGCTCGTGACAATAACTGGCTGGACGGCGGTCTTGCACCGGAGCAAGTTGCCCCGAAACGCTCAAAGGGTCTGACATTTCTGTTGTGGCTGGCGCCGGTGGCGCTGGCGGTCATCGTGATGACGATGCTTCAGCACCGTGAGTCGCAGCAACCTTCCCCCAAAGCATCGGTAGCCTCTAAATCGGCCGTTACTCCTGAAAAAGCCCCGGCAACCACTTTAACCAACCTGTCGTCCGTGGTTCCCCGGAAGCCGGTGCTGAAGCCTGTCTCTACGAATCTAAAAGCGCCGACCAAGGTTGCCGGTGATGTAGTGGCACAGAACAACGACAAAGCCGTGATCGTGGCGATCACCGAGAATCGTGATGCGAAAAAAGCGGTTACTTCGCATGTCGTGGCGCGACCAACCAGAGTACCGGATTTTATACCGCGGGGAGGCCTTGACAAGAGCTATTCTGACACTAATCCAGGCTGGGAACGGTACACTTCTTCCGAAGTGGAATACCGGGTCTACCGGGAAAATGAGCAAATCAAGGCGATACAGGTGATTGCCCTGGGAGGCATAAGCATTTCAAATGTCTTTCTGAACAGCGTTTACAGACAATTGGGTAAGAATACTCTCTTTACACTGGACTCATCGGAAAGCAAAGAAGGTTACAGGATCGAGCGCGGGCATATAGCGGATAATCTTAAGGTCGTTTATTACCGTGATGAAAAAGGCAAGCGGCTGCGGGCTTTCGTTCTGACCTGGAATTAGATACAGCAAGACCCCGCAAGTGATTTGCAGGGTCCGGGAAGTTTTGGTTGATTGCGACTGTGTTCACACCCTACTGGGCTGAAAGTTTGAGATAGCATTCGGCCTTGTACAGACTGGCATCGGCAGCCATGGGTGAGTTGGGATTGTCGGCAAGGTAACGGTCAAACAGATCCAGTGCTGTACGAAAATCATCCTGCCTGTACGCTTTGACGGCTCTTTCAAAGAGTTGCTGTCCGGCAACTGCGTTGGACTCCGTCTGCCTGGATGGGGCGACATCAGCTTTCTGTTGTTTAGGTGGGCTTTCAATCTCCTCACGCCTGTGTATCAACTGGGCATCGTCAACCGCGCTCTTCCTGACAGTTGT
>JAURXC010000357.1 GCA_030654645.1 Deltaproteobacteria bacterium
TGCGAAATGCGCGAAGTGCCACAATCTCGGCAAAATTGTCAAAAGTCATGACAAATGGCTGCCGCAGGCAGACCTGCACATCGACGCCCTGCCCTGCGTTACCTGTCATACAAGCTCTAAAAACTACGTCATCACCATGTCCATCCAGAAACGACAAGCAGGCAACACTTCGTACGGCGACTTCAAACCGGCCAAACACGACGAATTGGCTGCACTGAACCCGATTAATGGAGACGTCAGCAGACTGATAGATAAAAACGGTGACCGACTGATTTCACTTAAAGAGTTAAGGGACTTCAACTTTGAAGTTCGCAAGAAAGATATGCGGCTATGGGGCATGATGATGCCTGAAGTGGCTACCCACAGCTTCCAGATTCTGGAAAACCGCTGGGACTGTTCGTTCTGCCACGCTTCCGGGCCGAAAGCCATGCAGAAGAGCTTCATGGCTTTCCCGGACACCAGCGGGGGATACAGCCGTGTTGAAGTTGAAAGCGGCGCCATTCTGGATATTTTGTACGGTACGCCGGACTTCTACATGATGGGTTCCACCCGCAGCACCGCGCTCAATATAATCGGCGCAATGATCATTGCCGGTGGCATGATGATGCCTATTGTTCACGGCTCATTCAGATTCCTGACGAGAAGAAACAGAAAGGAGCATTAAGATAATGAAACATACTGAATATGTCTACCTCACTCCCATGCCCGTCAGGATCTGGCACTGGCTAAATGCCTTCGGTATCGTCACGCTCTGCGTAACCGGCATCAACATCAGGTTCCCTGATGTTCTGAATATTTTCGGCACCTACAAGGCAGCCATCGAACTTCATAATACCGCCGGAATCGTGGTTTCCATCTCCTATATACTCTGGTTATTCTATTACATGTTTGTGGCAGGCACATTGGCCAAGTTATATATTCCAACGTTTAACGACATCAAATCCGGAATATTCCGACAGGCCTTTTTCTATTTCTTCAAGTACTTCAAGGGGCAACCCAACCCGCATCACGGAACACCGGACAACAAGTTCAACCCGATGCAGAAAGCCGCCTATCTGGTCATAATGCTCGTGCTTTTACCGCTGGTAATCTTCTCCGGCATAATTTTGATGTACGTTGCTCCGCTTCGGGAAATTATCATGATAATCGGAGGCATCAAGACCCTGGTAAGCGCTCATTACCTGATCGCATGCTGTTTCTGCGCTTTCCTCTTCGTACACATCTATCTGGCAACCCTTGGGCATACTCCTCTGGCCTACTTCAAACCGATGTGGGACGGATGGGAAGAAGTAGAACATGCTGACCCACATGCAGACCCACATTCCCATTGATCTTGCAAAGGTTAAACGGCATGGAGACCGATTTCCGGAAAATCATGGTTTCTAGGAGAGCGGTCAGGTTATCTGTAAACACGATTCCAAATACACTGAATGTCAATTAACAGGAGGATTTCATGCATCGTAGTTTTGTGAATGCCATAGCCACGCTGATTGTTATATTAATTGGTTGCATGGCTGCCGAAGCTGTCGAAATCAGGGATATAACTTTCACAACAAAAGGGGCCGGCAAAGTAAAGTTCAGCCACAAGGATCACTTGAAACAGAGCGGCATGACCAACAAATGCAGCGCCTGCCACGACAGCATCTATGTAATCAAGAAAAAAGTCCGCTACACGATGGCGGACATGGAAAAAGGTAAATCATGCGGGGCCTGCCACAACGGCGCTAAAGCATTTGCTTTAAAAGAATGTATCCGTTGTCACCACGTAAAAGAGATTACTTACGCGGTCAAGGCAACTGGCCCAACTTATTTCAGTCACAAGAAGCATCTTGCAGCTTCTCCCGACTGCAACACCTGCCATCCGGCCCTGTTTGCCGCCGGTCCCAACAAGCGGGTAACAATGGCGGAGATGTACAAAGGAAAATCATGCGGGGCCTGCCACGACAGCAAGAAGGCTTTCAGCATCAAGAACTGCTCCGGTTGCCATCCTGTAAAAGATCTGAAATTCACGATAAGCAGTGCCGGCGTCGTCGGTTTCAGCCACGCCAAACACGCGGAAAGTCATTCTTGCGACAAATGCCATACAAGGCTGTACGCCACCGCACGCAGCAAGAGCAGCGTCAGCATGGCTGAAATGTACAAGGGAAAATCCTGTGGAGCTTGTCACGACGGGAAAAAGGCCTTTGATATCAAAAAATGTGGCGGCTGTCATCCGACCGTAGACCAGAAATACATCATCAAGGGAGCCGGCAATGTCAAGTTCAGCCACTCTGCACACACCGGACTCTATGGGTGCGACAAATGCCATCCCAAACTGTTCCCGACCGGCAAGAGCAAGATCAAAGTCAGCATGAAGGCCATGGAAAAAGGCAAGTCATGCGGCGCATGCCATGACGGAAAAACAGCCTTTACAGTAGCAGCAAATTGCGCTACATGTCACAAGACGGAGTAACGCACGGTTTGTAGTCAGCATGGAGCTGGTTGCAGTCAGACCTCCGGAATTTCAATGTTTCGGAGGTCTGATTTTATATATGGCCCGTAATAACCCACAGGAGTAGCAAATCATGTTCAAAAGTCTCGCAGGCCGGGCACTGATCCCGGTTGGAATAGCTGTTACCGGATTTGTCGTAGTCTGTTTTCTGATGTTGTATTCGGCAATAAAAAACATTGTCGATCGTGACAGCGCGGTGAATGCGACAAATCTGGCCGACACGGTTCTGAAATCGACCCGCTATGCCATGCTGAAGAACGACAACGAGATACTGACTACGATCATTCACAACGTCGGCCAGCAGAAGGGGGTCGAACATATCCGCATTTTCAACAAGAAGGGTATCGTCAATATCTCGACGCATGCCGAAGAGTTGAACCGTCAGGTTGACAAGACCGCCGAAGGGTGCATTATCTGTCACGCGGGAAAGGTCCCTGTATCCACACTCGGCAGGATGGAGCAGGTTCGTATCTTCAAAAACGGCGCGGGCGAAGAGACCATCTCCATCACGACGCCGATCTACAACGAACCGGAGTGCTCAAATGCCTCCTGCCATGTCCATCCGGCGGGGCAGAAAGTTCTGGGAACCCTGGATATCGGGCTTTCCAGAAAAGCACTGCTGGAGTCCATGTCCTCGATCAGGAACCAGATGATCGCCTTCACCCTGATGATTCTGGTTCTTACCGTCGGCGGTGTCACCGCGCTTCTGTTGAGAAGCGTCTTCCAGCCGTTGCAGAAATTGAGCAGCCTGGCTCTGCAGGCGGAAAGCGATGAGCTTCCCGCAACACCTCCCGCACACTTTCCGCGGGAACTTGACAGAATAGCCCAATCTCTCTATAACCTGAGTAAGAAACTGCGTGCGGCTCGAAATGGCACGGACACTCCGAATAACAGCATTGATCCTCCAAGCTGAGTTCCCGGACATAAGCGGTAACAGGCGTAAAGCAGCCACCAGACAATCATGACGGAAAACACCGACAACCAGCCGGCGCCAGGCGCAACCACAACCCAAAGCCAGCGCGACTCGCTGCTTATGGAGATCAGTGCGGACATCAAGCGCCTGTCTTACTTCTCCAACCGCGGATTGCTGGCCATGTCACTGTTCATGGTTGTCAGCATGCTGGCATGGAGGGGGTTCCCCATGCTTCCGCACCCGGACGCCGCACGGGCCTTACTCGGGGCACCTCCGCCCCCACACATGATCAACCTGGTGCTTCTGCTCTACACATTTTCCGCGATCATACTAAGCCTGTCCCGCATGATGGCCGGAGTCGAACATAAGAGCAGCTTTTGCCATGTCGGTTATCTGACCGCCTTTTTTCTTTTCTACCATTTCGCCAAAGCACTGGATGACAACTACTGGGCGGTTTTCGGATCCGGCATAACCATCCTCAGCGTGGAAAGTTATCGGATATGGAGCTACTGTAAAGAGGCGTTGACCCGCAAACGCGAGCAACTGGAGTTTGTCAAAAGAAACGGCAGGATGCCGGTGGAAGAATAATCAGCTGCATACCGGGCAAATCCAACCGGATTAACTGCAAATATCGCAAACCATAGTGACCGTGGCCGGATCCTTTTCCAGCCTCAACAGATCCGGAAGCTGTAAAATATGTCTGCTGTAATCAATTCGATCTACTTTTCCTCAAATCTCCTTGACAAAGTCCGGGGCACTTATTACCTTTGAACTGTTAGCACTCAAAGGTGTCGAGTGCTATTTTTTTGGGGTCTTGCCATGAATGTCGAACTTTCAGCACGTAGCAGACAGATACTGGAAGCAATTGTCGAAGACTACATCGCCACGGCCGAACCGGTCGGCAGTAGCGCCGTTGCGCGCCGTCACGCCATGACGCTCTCATCCGCCACGGTGCGCAACGTAATGGCCAACCTGGAAGAGATGGGGCTGCTCACCTCTCCGCATACATCCGCCGGCAGAATTCCCACGGAGAAAGCCTATCGCTTTTACGTTGATTCACTGGTTGCATTGCGTCAGGTCAGCCGTGATGAAAAACGCCAGATCATCAATCATTGCAGAAAGGCCGGCGCCGGACTTTCCGACATACTGAAAGAGACCAGCCGCACCCTGTCGCAACTCTCAAACTACATGGGCATAGTTGTCGCCCCCAGCTTCAACTCGGATGTATTCCGCCACATCGAGTTCATCCGCCTGGGCCACCGCAAGATCCTGGCCATCCTGGTTTCCAGCAACGGGGCAGTCCAGAACCGCCTGATAGAAACCGAGGAGGACCACGATCCGGAAGAGCTGGTCAGAATGGGCAATTACCTCAACGAGATGATGCAGGGTTTGACGATCACCCAGGCACGTGAACGCGTTCTTGCGGAGATGAAGAACGAAAAGACAAAGTACGACCATCTCATGTCCCGCGCGCTCCGCATCAGTGAACAGGCTGTTACCGTTGACGGAGACGACGTTTTTGTCGAGGGACAGGCCCGCATACTTGATCAGCCCGAGTTCAGTGACGCAGCCAGAATGAAGGAGATCTACGAGGCTTTTGAAAAGAAGGGGATCATTCTCCAGCTGTTGTCACGCTGCATGTCCGCGGATGGAGTACAGATCTACATCGGGTCGGAAACATCCCTGAGCCGCTCGGCCGGTGTCAGCCTGGTAACATCCCGCTTTGTCACCAGCAGCAACACGGTCGGAATGCTGGGAGTTATCGGCCCAACCCGCATGGGGTATTCCAGTGTGATCCCGATCGTTGACTACACGGCCAGAATGATCAGCCGCCTGCTGAGTGAAGCTTGACCGTCAGACCACTAAACAAAAAAGGACAAGATAGATCATGGAAACAAAGGACAGCGTAGAACTTACCACGGTGGAGAACGCACCGACCGAAGAGAGCGCCACCGAACCGGAAGCGGAGACCGCCGCCTCTGTCGAGGAACAACTTCAGGCCAAGGAAAAAGAGGCCCGTGACAACTGGGACCGTTTTGTACGGGAACGGGCAGACCTGGAAAATTACCGCAAGCGGGTCAATCGCGAGAAGGAAGAACTTCTTAACTACGGCAATAAATCGCTGATCGAAGAGATTCTGCCGGTAATCGACAACCTGGAACGGGCCCTGGAGCATGCCTCGGAAGACGGCTTGGGAGCGGTCATAGAAGGTATCCGCATGACGCACGGCATGCTGCTGGCGGCCCTCAAGAAATTCAACGTCACCCAGATAGAAGCCGCCGGAGCTCCGTTCGACTCGGCCTATCACCAGGCCATGGCCCAGGTTCCTACAGATGAATTCCCACCCAACACAGTGGTCGAAGTTTTTCAGAAGGGCTACATGCTTAAGGAGCGTCTGCTGCGCCCGGCCATGGTGACCGTGGCAACGCCTGCAAAATAATTTTTCTTCAGACCTTGTTTTTTAGCGAACAGATGAATACCTTCAAAATAGAGGAATTTCAAAGGAGGACTAATAAGTCATGAGTAAAGTAATCGGAATCGACCTGGGAACAACCAACTCCTGTGTTTCAATCATGGAGGGTGGTGAACCGATAGTTATTGCCAACTCAGAGGGAAGTCGCACGACACCTTCGATGGTGGCCATCTCCGACAGCGGTGAGCGCCTTGTAGGCCAACAGGCCAAGCGCCAGGCCGTAACCAATCCGGAAAACACCCTGTACGCAATCAAACGCCTGATCGGCCGCAAGTTCGACTCTGAGGCCGTCAGGAAAGATATTGCCATATCGCCATTCAAGATCGTAAAGGCCGACAACGGCGATGCCTGGGTGGAAGTACGTCAGAAGCGCTATTCGGCTCCGGAAATATCGGCAATGATTCTGCAGAAGATGAAAAAGACCGCCGAGGACTATCTTGGAGAAACCGTGACCGATGCGGTCATCACCGTACCGGCCTATTTTGACGACTCACAGCGCCAGGCCACCAAGGATGCCGGCAAGATTGCCGGCCTGAACGTCCTGCGCATCATCAACGAGCCGACCGCGGCCGCGTTGGCATACGGACTGGACAAGAAAAAAGATGAAAAGATCGCCGTATTCGATCTGGGCGGCGGTACCTTTGACGTCTCAATCCTGGAGTTGGGCGACGGCGTATTCGAAGTTAAATCCACTAACGGCGACACATTCCTGGGGGGCGAGGATTTTGACCAGGTTGTGATCGACTGGATCGCGGACGAGTTCAAAAAGGATCAGGGTATTGACCTGCGTGGCGACAAGATGGCGCTGCAGCGTTTGAAAGAAGCTGCGGAAAAAGCCAAGTGCGAATTGTCGACATCGATGGAAACCGACATCAATCTGCCGTTTATCACGGCCGACGCTTCCGGCCCCAAACATCTGACGCTGAAATTGTCCCGCGCCAAACTGGAGTCGATCTGCGCCGAACTGCTGGGCAAACTGGATGGACCATGTCGCACAGCGCTAAAGGATGCCGGGTTATCGGCCAGCGACATCGATGAAGTCATACTGGTTGGCGGCATGACCCGCATGCCGGCTGTACAGAAAAAAGTCGAGGACATTTTCGGCAAGACCCCCAATAAGGGAGTCAACCCGGATGAGGTTGTCGCCATCGGCGCCGGCATCCAGGGTGGCGTACTGAAAGGCGACGTCAAGGATGTACTGCTGCTGGATGTAACCCCGCTCTCACTCGGCATCGAAACGCTGGGAAGCGTGATGACCAGGCTGATCGAGAAGAACACCACCATCCCCTGCCGCAAATCGCAGACCTTCTCCACTGCCGCTGACAACCAGCCGGCGGTCTCGATCCACGTACTGCAGGGTGAGCGCGAGATGGCCCGGGACAACAAGACGCTCGGGAACTTCGAATTGAGCGGCATCCCCGCTGCCCCGCGCGGCATTCCGCAGATCGAGGTAACCTTTGATATCGACGCCAACGGCATTGTCCATGTCTCGGCCAAGGATCTCGGGACAGGCAAGGAGCAGTCGATCCGTATTACCGCATCTTCCGGACTTTCAAAAGAAGAGATCGACAAGATGGTGCGTGATGCCGAGGCCCATGCCGACGAGGACAAGAAAAAACGTGAGGCGATTGAAGCCCGCAACCATGCTGACAGCATGGTTTACAGCACCGAAAAATCCCTCAAGGAATTTGGTGACAAGATCGACGCAGTTGAAAAGGGCAACATCGAAAACAAGCTGGCAGAACTGAAAAAGATCATGGAAGGCGAAGACGCCGAGGCGATCAAAAAGGCCACCGACGAACTGGCCCAGGCTTCTCACAAACTGGCCGAGGCGATGTATGCCAAGACGGAAGCACCACACGCTGATGCGGAGGCGGGAGCAGAACATGCCGGCGCATCCAAGCCCAAGGACGACAACGTGGTGGATGCCGATTTTGAAGAAGTCAAAGACGACAAAAAGTAAACCGGCTGAACGGCCGGTGTGACACCGTAGGGACGGGTTTTTCAAACCCGCCCCTACATTCATTTTGAAACCAAAGGAACCTGACTGTGGCTAACGCGGAAAAACGTGACTATTACGAGGTGCTTGGCGTACATCGCAACGCCTCTGAAACTGAAATCAAAAAGGCCTTCCGTAAGCAGGCGATCCAGTTTCACCCGGACAAAAATCCGGGCGATAAGGCTTCCGAAGACAAGTTCAAGGAAGCTACCGAAGCTTACGAGGTGCTGTCCGACGCTCAAAAGCGCGCCCAGTATGATCAGTTCGGCCACGCAGGCGTATCCGGGGCCGGCGGATATTCGGGAGGGGGGTTCGGCGGTTTTGGCGCGGGCACCCCTTTCGGTGACATATTCGGTGACATATTCGGCGATATATTCGGAGGTGGCGGAGGAGGACGTGGCCGCACCCAGGGAAGACGCGGCGATGACCTGCTCTACAACATGGAGATCAGCTTCGAGGAAGCCGCTTTCGGAGTCGAAAAGAAGATTGAAGTCCCCTTTGCCAAGCGTTGCGGCACCTGCAACGGTTCCGGAGCCAAACCCGGCACGGACCCAAAGGTCTGTCCGACCTGCCGTGGAGCCGGCCAGGTGCGTTACCAGCAGGGCTTTTTCAGTGTCAGTAAGACTTGCGGCCAATGCAACGGCGAAGGAAAGGTCGTGGACAACCCATGTCCCGATTGCCGCGGCAAGGGGAGTGTTAAAGACACCAAGATGCTGTCGGTCAAGGTGCCTGCCGGAGTGGAAACCGGATCACGTCTGAAGCTTACCGGTGAGGGTGGCCAGGGCAAAGGCGGCCCCAACGGAGACCTGTACGTTTCCATCAGCGTTGCGGATCATGCCCTGTTCCAGCGCGAAGACAATAACGTGATCTGCGAGATTCCGATCAGCTTCATCCAGGCCTCCCTGGGTTGCGAGTTCGATGTTCCCACCCTTGACGGAAAAGTAGCAATGAAAATCCCTGAAGGGACCCAGTCCGGAAAGATCTACCGCCTGAAGGGCAAGGGCATTCCCTCGCTGCAGGGATACGGGCGAGGCGATCAGCTGGTCGTTATCAGGGTGGAAACACCAACCAATCTCAACCGGAAGCAAAAGGAGCTGCTGGAAGAGTTCGCCAAAATCAGCGGGGAGGATGTCCACCCGATGAAAAAGGGCTTTCTCGATAAAGTCATGGATTTTCTGAGTTAAAACCACGGAGCCCGCCTAAAAGCGGGCTCACTTATTTTCTTGCCTACGCGGATGATATCTTTTAATATTCACGATCAAATCTGTTAACCGGCCAGCAGGGAGAGCGTTAAATGGATAAACAGCAACTGGTTGAAAAAACCACCGAAACGTTGCGCCCCTTCGAAACCGCCAATGTGATCAATACCATGCAGACCTTGACCATAGAAAAGGTATTTTCTCATCCAGCGGTACTGTTCTTCATACTTGCGGTTTTCTTCTTCGGAGTAATCAAACGTTCAAAACCTGTGCTGCTGACGCTGTTCATGCTGATCGGTCTGATTGTAATCCTGCGATATGCCATGCCGACCCCGGGTGACGACATCTCTATGAAATCAATGCTGCCCTTCATCGGAGGGGGTTTGGTGGTCGGCGGCGTAATCATCTATTTTTCACTGATAAAATCAGACTGAATATTCTCAAAGGGACAGATTCATATGAAAATTGACAAACGTGACTGGTTGTTTGTAGGTATTATTGTTTTGGTTCTAGCTATCTTTATCGGAATTTCGGGAAAAGAGAAAACAACCGTGGTTCCTAACGATGCAATGCACAAGGTTGTCTACGACGCCGCCTACAAGAACGCTCCCGGCCCGGAGGCGCCATTGTTAAAGCGGACTTTTTTCAAACCGGACAAAAAGGGGGCCGAAGTATACTGCGAACCATGTCACAAAGAAAAAGGGGTCCCCTTCCCTCCCAACCACCCTCCCAAGAACCGCTGTCTGTTCTGCCACAAGTTGAAACAATAAAGAGAGGCCGCGGTAGCCAATTCAGCTACCGCAGCCTCTTCATATGATAATGAGTCGTTGCAATCATACGGAGCAACAACCAAATGCGGCAGTTCCTACTCCCCGTCGCAAGTATGCGGCAATTCTTCCTCATCCGGCTTGATTTCATCAGCTGTAATGCCAACGACGTCTTCAGGTGTTTCCAGGCTGACCCGCCCGATCTTCCCAGCCCGCAACTCCCGCAAAAAGGCTTCCGCCGCCCGGTGCACATCGATACCTCCACCACTGACGAGGCATCCCAGTCGCCGCCCGATCGCTTCCAGTAGTGCTGTAGGAGTTTCCGGCATGCAATCGAGCTTATAGCGATCACCAAGAATTTGCGGATAGCGACGCATCATGAATTCCGCGGCAAAAAGGCCGACGCAGGTATAATCCAGGGCACTGGCACCGATTGCGCCACTGGTGGCAAGCCGGTAAGCCACATCCTGATCAGCCATGTCCGGCCAGAGAACACCGGGAGTATCTGAAAGAATGATGCCGTTGCGCAGGTCAATCTGTTGGTTGCAGGTTGTGATAGCCGGTTTGTCGCCAACCTTCGCCATGTTTCTGCCTGCCAGCGTGTTGATCAAGGTGGACTTGCCGACATTCGGAATACCGAACACCATGGCCCGCAAAGGCCAACCGGGCCGGCCACGGTTAGGCGCCAACCGCTGACAGAGCTTGATCAACTGTTTTGTTTCCGAATGCTGCTTGGCCGATATCGGCAACGCGTAAACGCCTTCTTCTTTTTCGAAATCACGGATCCAGGCCTTGGTAACGGCCGGATCGGCCAGATCATGTTTGTTCAGCAACTTGATACAGGGCTTGTTGCGCCGTATATCCCGAAGCTGATGATTGGAGCTGGAAAATGGCAGACGGGCATCCAGCACTTCAATGACTACATCAATCTTGCGTATTGCTTCGGACATTTTTTCCAGAGCCTTGCTCATATGCCCCGGATACCATCTAATCGTCATGTGCGTGTTCTTTCCAATTCGTTGTGTGAGTTTCAGCAATCGCCATAGTAACACAAATTGAGCGTTACTGGGTTGTTATCTGTGATTTTACGGATAAAATACAACGGCGACTCATTGATCAGAATCATTCATGTTTTCAAAACCACGGACAGCTGAAATTCCCGTCCGGATGTCGGCATGATATGGACTTAAGCTGTTTTTTATGTACAAATTATTAATTACAAGTATATTTATGCGGAATACATTATAACCCGGCGGTAGCCGCTAACACACACTCGGCAACATTTTTCCGCATGAATTAGCAGCTGATCGTGGGAGTTTTACCATGAGACCCTTATCCGATGTAATTCAGAATCTTGGAGCCAATGATTCACCGGAAAGATTCAAACGGATCTACCTCCTGCTGGCTTTTTCATGTCTGGTTCTGATCCTTGCACTGTCATTCACGGTCATATCCCGCCAAAACAAAAATAATCTGATTGAAGATGCCGGGTTTCACTCGGGAAAAATTGCAGCAGCACTGCTTTCCAGTGAAAGTGACATAATCCAGACAAAGACAATTGACGGGATCAAAACCCTTGCGATAGAGGCATCCCAGATACCTTCCCTTGACCAAAATATCAGGGTTTTTCTGCACCCGTTCAGTATCGTCAAAATCAAGATATATAACATGAGCAGGCGTATCATCTACTGCACCGATCAATCGCTGATCGGCAAATCGGACAGAAACAATCTGCGCCTTGCCAATGCCTTGGCCGGTCAACGCCAGACAAATATTAAAGACATGCAGAGCGTCACCGATCTTGCTGATGAAAAGCGGCTGGAGATCGATGTTGCCGAAGTTTATGTGCCGGTACGTGACGAGCAGGGGCAGATCGTCGGCGCCTTTGAGCTCTATAATGACATCAGCGACCTGAAAATCGGCTTCCAGAGACACCTGACATCTTCATTGGCAACAATATTCATTGCACTGCTGTTCTTGTCGTTCACATCGTACGTTGTGATAACCAGAGAATCCGCGGCCCTTCGCACAGCCTATCAACTGCTCGAAACCCTGGCCACCACCGATGCACTGACCGGGATATACAACCGCAGGCAACTGCTGGCCCGTGCCGCTGAACTGTATTCGATGATGCAACGTTCACGGGACAAGGTAACAGAAGGAATCGGACTGGGGGTCGTGATGATCGACGTGGACTACTTCAAAATGGTCAACGATACTCATGGCCATCTGGTGGGAGACAGCATCCTGAACGACCTGACCAAAAGAATCGAGACGGCCCTGCGGCCATACGACGTCTTCGGACGCTACGGTGGGGAGGAATTCATGATTTTTCTTCCCAACACATCCCGTGATGAAGCGAAGATGATCTCCTGCCGGGTACTGAATGCCGTCAGCGGACAGCCATATCATGCCGGTGAACTGCCGTTGACGGTAACAACCAGTATCGGATGCACATGGACCGACGGCAGCGATGAAAGCCTGGATACTGTTTTGAGCCGGGTGGACAATCTGCTTTACGAGGCCAAGCGCAACGGCCGGAACCAGGTCTTCTGCCGTTTCTGAACTATTGGGTGGACCGTACCGTTTCAGTAAAGCTCGTACTTCAACAAGCGGCATTCGATCGGCCCATTGAAAAGGACATAACGCCGTGAGGCTTTCAGGCCGATATACTTGGCCAATTCCAGATTTCCGGTCAGCACGAACCCGGTCCACCCCCGGCAGCGTTTTTTCATAATATCGCCGATCTGGCAATACAATTCCCTTAGATCGTCATCCGCTCCCATGCGCATACCATAAGGCGGGTTGATAATAATCACCCCCCTGTCACCCTGGGGCTGAAACTCCTGAAGAGCAGCGTGGAAGAAATGCACCTGCCCCTCAAGGCCGGCCTTGGCGATATTGCGACCGGCCAGCAGAAGCGCCCGGTTATCCAGGTCGTACCCGGTTACCAGACCGGGTGGGACTTTCCTGACTCCAGCTTCGGCCTCTCTTAGCAAATCTTCCCACAACCGGCGGTCAAAATCCAGCCAGCGCTGAAATCCGAAAGAACGCTGCAGACCAGGCGGCATCCGTGCCGCCAACAGGGCCGCTTCGGCAGGGATTGTACCAGAGCCGCACATGGGATCCACCAGCGGAACGGAACCATCCCAACCGGTCAGGGCCACAACGGCGGCAGCCAGTGTTTCCCGCAGCGGCGCCTCGTTGCGTTCGATGCGATAGCCGCGTCGATCGAGCGAATCACCTGAGCTGTCCAGGCTGACGGTGCAGATGTTCTTGTGCAGATGCACGTTGATGCGGACGTCCGGCGAGTCAGTATCCACATTGGGACGACTGCCGCACGCCTCGCGGATCCGGTCCACAACCGCATCCTTGGTCTTAAGCGACACGAAGCCGGAATGGGTCAAAGCCGAATCCCGCAGGCTGCTGTCAACCGCCAGGGTCATCTCCGGAGTGATCAGTTCCGGCCAGTCGATCGCAAACACACCGGCATATAGTTCATCCGGCCCCTTGCAGGGAAATACCGCCAGTTGTACCAACACACGGCTGGCGGTGCGCAGCCAGAGGTTGGCGTTGTACAGGCCGGCACGGCCGGCAACAAAGGCAACTCCGCCCTTCCCCGGCCTGACATCGCCAATCCCCAGTTTTTCCAGTTCAAGTGCCGCTATCTCCTCGGCGCCACGCGGAACAGCGGCAAAACAGGTCATCAACTCGTCCGGCTTGGGAAGATCGGATACGGCTTTCCCCGAAACGCTCTCAACAGCAGTTACGGGAGGCACGGCGCTTTCGTCAATGCGGTTAGCGACCGAACGTCGTCCGGGCCTCAAAATATGCTTCTTTTCGTTCATCGATGTTCCCCTGCTTCTTTTTTCCAGATATTCAAAACAATTCGCCTGGTTTCTTCCGGTGTGCCGCTGTTGTCGATCAGAACCCTGCCGTAAGCGGCTTTTTCCGCCAGAGGCATCTGGCTGTCAATTATCCGCAGCGCCTCGTCCCGGCCGATTCCGTCCCTTGCCATCAACCGTTCCAGTTGGACCTCCGGACGCACGGTTACTACCCATATTTCGTCAACACGATCAACCGCGCCAGCTTCGATCAAAAGAGGGGCCATATACACAAGCAAGTCATGTCCGGCTGCGACCTCTTTGGCGATGCGCTCCTCGCCCAAACGCCTGATTTCCGGATGCAGTATGCCTTCCAGACGGCGCCGTTTCTCCGGATCGCCAAAAACCAGGCTTCCCAGGCGCTTGCGGTCCAGGGTTCCATCGGCTGCGAGCACATCATCACCGAAGACTTCTGCTATGCGTGCAAGCGAACGGCTCCCCGGCGACACGGCCTCGCGCGCCAGTTGATCGGCGTCAATCACGGGAACGCCAAACTCTTCCAGAATGCCGGCGACACTGCTCTTGCCACTGGCAATACCACCGGTGAGCCCGATTATCCTGACACCGGGATAAATCACCTGAGCGCCTTCAACTCGTTGTAGGCCCGCCTGAAATTGACATCAAAGAAGACTTTGTAACCGGGCATGTTCTCGTACTGCGGTAGGTTGAACTGGCGCTTGGCAGGCTCAATCTCCAACCCCTTGCCGATCAGTCGCAGCACTTCCGTGGTGAACTCCCGGAAGAACGTTTGGAATCGCTGAATTCCATCGGCATTAGTTACTGCTCCCAATCCGGGAATGACAACGCCGGCATCAATGCCGGACATGATCTCCAGGCTGCCGATCCAGTCGCGAAATGAACCATCTCCCATATATCCGGCCACGTCATTGAAAAACAGATCCGAGGTAAACAGTATCCCCTCCTCCGGCAGATACACGAACAGATCCCCCTCGCTATGCCCCCGTTCGGTGGCACTTATCACGATCAGGGTGTTACCCCTCTTCATGGTCAGACCGCGGTCAAAGAATGTAACCTGGTTCTTGATCTGGCGAAATTCACTCCTGAGCGCCTGCCAGGTCGGCCCGGATGCGATAATCTCGGCATTGGCGGGCAGGTCGAAATCGATATGATTGAAACCGCGATGGTGGTGGGTCAAAATGATATAGCGGACCGGAATCGGTGTCAGCGTACTTACAAAATCCAGAATTTCCCTGGTTGTCTCCGGAACAAAGTGCGAACCGGCCAGAATCACCTGATAATTGGTAATGATGATGAGACTGTTGCTGGCAGCCTTGCCTCCCGGTTCAGCAATCGCGGCATAGACGTTATTCCTGACTTTCTGGAACTTGAAATTGGCCGCCGAAGCTGTTATCGGCAGCAGCGTCAGCAACACCATCATCAGCAGCATTTGCTTCATCACGATCCTCCAATTCGCCATCCTAGCAGAGCAGAGGTGAAATTGACAGATTTTTGGCTTGAGTTGGAGCGGTAAATAGTGTACTTATTTCGGTCTGCGGTTGCATCTGCAGACCGTCATGCGGGCGGTTAGCTCAGCTGGATAGAGTACAGGCCTCCGAAGCCTGGGGTCGTGGGTTCGAATCCCATGCCGCCCGCCAATTTTGACATCCAAGCGCCAGAGGTTAATTCTCCGGCGCTTTTTCATTTACGGCACAAGCTTGACGAAACAATTGTAGGAAGACGATTATCGTGCTAGTTTGATTATTTGTATAATAGCGGCCTTAATTCACAACTTGTGGAAATCGTATGTTCCTGCAGATCCACCGCAAAATAATTGAGATATTTTCACCCAAAAGTCCGGCGGCCATACTGCTGTTCAGCCTGTTATTACTGATTTTGCTGGGCTGGATTGACCTGATCACCGGCGACTACTCCCTGATAATATTCTACCTGATCCCGGTTTCCCTGGTGGCCTGGTTCGTCGGCAATCGCAGCGGACTGCTGTTCTGTTTTTTGTCGGTAGCGGTACGGTTGATCATAGACGAAAACGATTCAGGCTTCAGCTTCAAGCATTCCATGCTGCATTATTGGAACGACCTGATCGAGTTCATTTTTTTGCTGATCATGAGCACGCTGTTTTCCGTGCTCAGAAAAAATCTCAACACCGAAAAGGAACTGTCAAGCCGCGATCCGCTTACCGGCGCCTTGAATCGCCGTTCCTTCTTTGACCTGGCCGAGTATGAAATCAACCGGTCTCATCGCTACGGGCTCCCCTTCACGGTGGCATATGTTGATCTTGACAACTTCAAGTGGGTCAATGACCAGTTGGGCCACAGAGTTGGTGACCAGCTTCTGGTAAACGTCGTCTCCACTTTTCGCTCCAATATCAGGAGCACCGATATCCTGGCCAGGTTCGGCGGTGATGAATTTGTAATACTGTTGCCGGAAACCGGCGGAGAAGCGGCTGTCATGTTTCTGAACAAGATACACAGCCATCTCGACCAGCAAATGGAGCAGAATAACTGGCCGGTGAGTTTCAGCATCGGAGCGGCAACCTATCTCAAGGCGCCGGAAACCGCTGACGAAGCTATCCATAAGGCTGACGAACTGATGTATCAGGTCAAGCACAGCGGCAAGAGCAGGTTACTGCACGAGGAGATTTTGGAGGATAATCATGGCTAAGGGGAATTTCGAAGTAACCGACCTGATTGCGCCGCTGATGCTGCGTATACCGCTGGGACTGATTTTCATGGCACATGGCTCACAAAAACTGCTGGGACTTTTTGGCGGACAGGGTCTGACCGGAACCTTTAAAACTTTTGAAGAGAAGATGGGCATCCCGCCGATCTTCACGCTGTTGGCAATCATCGCCGAATTCGGCGGCGGTTTCGGAGTGCTGACCGGTTTCCTGACCCGCCTTTCAGCCGCAAGCCTCTCGGCGGTCATGCTGGTGGCAATCTACAAGATACACTGGATAAACGGCTTTTTCCTCAACGCGGGCTGTGTACCGGGCCGCGGACACGGAATTGAATACAACATCGCCCTTTTGGGAATGGCGCTCTACCTGCTGCTCTCCGGCGGCGGCAAATGGTGCCTGGACCGCTTGGTATTCAGGTCGTAATATGACACCAAGGCGGGGCCTGCCCGCCTTTCGATTTAATACAAGGAGTAACACCAGTGGAATTGTTTAACACCGAAGAAGTCGAAAAACGCCGCACCTTTGCCATCATCAGCCACCCGGACGCCGGCAAGACCACCATAACCGAGAAACTTCTGCTGTTTGGCGGCGCGATCCAGCAGGCCGGAGAGGTCCGCGCCAGAAAGAGCGCTCGCCACGCCACCTCCGACTGGATGGAACTTGAAAAACAGCGCGGCATTTCGGTGACCTCATCGGTGATGAAATTCACCTATGACGATTGCGAGATAAACCTGCTGGACACCCCCGGCCACAACGACTTCTCCGAAGACACTTATCGGGTACTGACCGCGGTGGACTCGGTACTGATGGTGATCGACTCGGTCAAGGGGGTCGAAAGCCAGACCAGGAAGCTGCTGGAAGTATGCCGCCTGCGACATACTCCGATCATGACCTTCATGAACAAACTGGACCGCGAGGGGCAGGAGCCGTTCGACCTGCTGGACGACATCGAAAAGAACCTGAACATGCAGACCGCGCCGATCACCTGGCCGATCGGCATGGGCAAGCGTTTCCGGGGGACTTACCACCTCTACACCAGGGAACTTACCTTTTTCGATCCTGAATCGGCCGACGGCGTCGGCGAGATCCTGACCGTTACCGGCCTGGAAGATCCGCGGCTGGACGAACTGCTGGGGAGCCAGGTCGAGGAACTACGCAACGACATCGAACTCCTGGAGGGCGCCGGCCACCCCTTTGACCGGGAAGCCTACCTGGCCGGCCGCCAGACACCGGTCTTCTTCGGCAGCGCCATCAACACCTTCGGCGTGCAGCAGCTGCTGGATGCATTTGTCGAATACGCTCCGCACCCGCTCCCACGAGAAACCACCAGCCGTGCCGTATCGCCCTATGAAGAACCGTTCAGCGGCTTTGCCTTCAAGATCCAGGCAAACATGGACCCGGCCCACCGGGACCGCATTGCATTCTTCCGCATCTGCTCCGGCAAGTTCACCCGTGGCATGAAGGTCCGCCACGTGCGCCTGGGACGCGAAGTCCAGATCGCCAACGCCACCATCTTCATGGCCCAGGACCGCACCAACGTCGAGGAAGCCTGGCCTGGCGACATCATCGGCATCCACAATCACGGCACGATCAAGATCGGCGACACCTTCACGATGGGTGAAGAGCTTAAATTCACCGGCATTCCCAGCTTTGCTCCGGAGCATTTCCGCAAGGTGCGCCTTTTGAA
>JAURXC010000359.1 GCA_030654645.1 Deltaproteobacteria bacterium
AGAACAGCAATCGCGTTGACCGCTTTGACGGTAGAAATAGTTTTTGAGACCACTCCATACTGGTTCAACACGACAATTCCGCCAGAACGCGGATCGGCAACATAAACATCACCATTTTGATCAAGTGCCATCCGAAGCGGCGTATACAGGCCTTTATCGAGCGGGTCCAGTGCTGATACCGAAGGCGCTGTCGCTGCCACCGCGCTGATTGCCAGTGAAATGACTGTCATAACAACCATAATCACTGCGCAAATTTTGGTATTTCTCTGGCTGGCTATCATTCTATGCCTCCGTTATTGTGGAGATTTATTTTTCACACGTCTAGTGCAACCGCAGCCTGGTCCCAGACAGCTTATTCTTAATTAAGCAAATCAGGTGCCAAGATTACACACTCCTTTTACTTTTTTTGAACTATTTAAGATAACCGAACTTTTTCATCCTGTACCGGAATGCATCTATCCCTAAATTCAGCTTTTTTGCTGCTTTTGACTGATTCCACTCAGCCATTTCCAAGGCCTGCCGAATTAGTTCTTTCTCAACTTCTTCAATATCTATTCCTTCAGGCGGTAAACGGAAAGAGGATACCGGCGCCCCCCCCTGAAGCGAAGCCTTGGCCACAATTTCCAGTGGCAGATGCTCCAGAAGCAGCGTGTCATCATTGCCCAGTATGATTGCACGCTCTATTACGTTTTTCAGTTCCCTGACATTTCCGGGCCAACTATAGTCAACCATCATTCGTTCAGCCATCCCAGCGATACCATGGACTTTTTTATTGAAGTCCTTGTTGTACAGATTAATAAAATGTGTTGCCAGCGGTATGATATCTTCTTTGCGTTCACGCAACGACGGCAGAAAGATCGGAATGACCTGCAGACGATAATAAAGGTCGTTACGGAATGTTTTTTCCTCTATGGATTTATGTAGCTCCTTATTTGTTGCCGAAATTATCCTGACATCGACTGTAAATACCCTGCCGCCACCAATCCGGCGAAATGAACGATCCTCCAGGAAACGCAGCAACTTGGCTTGCATTCCCATTTCCATATCGCCAATTTCATCAAGGAAAACAGTCCCTCCGTCTGCCAATTCGAACAATCCTTTTTTTGTTGCCTTGGCATCGGTAAAAGCGCCCTTTTCATGGCCAAACAGCTCGCTTTCCAGCAATGTTGCAGGCACGGCGGCACAGTTGATCGCAATAAAAGGCTTTTCCGCGCGGTTGGAACTGTAGTGAATCCATTTTGCGACCAATTCTTTTCCGGTGCCCGATTCCCCTTGGACAAGCACGGTCGATGCCTCGCTTTTGGCAACTTTATCAAGAACTTCCATCAGATACTTCATATGACGGCTATCGCCAATGATATTTGGTGGAACATTCTTTTTGGTTTCCGACCGCAGTCGAACAACTTCCTGTTTAAGGTCCGACGTTTCGAGCGCTTTTTTGACAATTATTGACAACTCATCAAGATTAAACGGCTTGCTGACATAATCGTATGCGCCAAGGCGCATCGCGTTGACAGCTGTCTCCAAACCGCCATGAGCAGTAACCATGATTACAATTATCTCTTCGTCATGTTCCTTGATTTTTTCAAGCACATCAATTCCGCTGATACCCGGCAATTGAATATCTAGAAAAACCAGATCCGGCTGTTCCTCGCGCACCAACCGCAGGGCATCTTCACCGGTGCCAGCGGTTACCACATCATAGCCCTGTTTCTTAAGGTTCTGTTCAAGCGACCAACGAATCAGATGTTCATCATCCACGACCAATAGTTTATTACGTTTCATTTTTTCCCTCGCTAACATCGTTGTTTTCCAAATGACAGGCCGGCAATTCAACGGTAAAAGTAGTACCTATATCGTTATCACTGGTGACACGAATATCTCCATTATGCAAATTCACTAACTTACAACAGATTGGAAGACCCAATCCGGTCCCCTGGGCTTTAGTGGTAAAAAATGGCGTGAATATTTTTTCCAGTATCTGCGGCGGAATTCCCGGACCGGTATCGGAAACGTCAACCCTGACAAACTCGGTTTCGTTGCGAAGGGTCAGAAAAGATCTTACCGTCAGTACCCCACCGTTAGGCATCGCCTGGCACGCATTCAGAAATATATTTAAAAATACCTGCTGCATCTGTTTATCGTCGGCATACACAGGCGGCAATCCGGACTCCAGCTCCACCCTCTTTTCAATATTCACCCCGCCGCGATGCTGTGAAGCAAACTTTAAAGTACTTGTCAGAACGGAATTTATGTCAATGCAAGACAGTTCCGGAAGGGACGGTTTACCGAAAAAGAGCAGGTCATTAACCGTCTTATCAAGCCTTTTTACCTGCTGAAGCACTTCACAAAGTATCTCTTTGCGTGGATCGTCATCCTCAAGATCGTCCTTGATAATGGTGACAGCCGCTGAAATGCCTGCCAGCGGGTTTTTTATTTCATGTGCAATTCCGGAAGCCATTTCTCCGATTGAAGCCAGTCGATCCGCACGTTCAAGCTGTTGAAAATGCAGCTTTTCAAGCTCGTTTTTAGCCACGTCGAGCCGGTCAACCATTGAGTTAAAGCTCACTATCAATCGTCCTATTTCATCTTCGCCCTTGTGATCTATACGAACGGCGAAGTCTCCGTTTTCGACTTTCGACATCGTGTCAATCATGTTGTCGAGCGGTTTTTTGACGAATTTGAGCAGTATGAAAGATATTGTGATTGCCAGGAATACCGTGATCGCAATTGACGAAGCCACGAATATCCTTGACGCATCCAACATCTGAACCTTTGTACGGTTCAGCGAATAATTGATATTAAGAACACCGATAACACGCGCCTTGGTGCCATGGCAGGCATGGCAGGCATCTTCGTTATAAATCGGTTTGACCATGGCCAGAACCTCTCCATGAGGCGGCAGATCAAATATTCCGTAATTTTTGGGAGTCTGGTAAAGGTTGTAATCTTTTGCGCTAACGGTGCGTCCGACTTCATTTGGTAAGGACGAGCGCAAGATGACTCCGTGAGGATGAAAAATCCTTACACCTACCAGCTGATTGTGCTGACCAACCATTGACAGAATAGAGCCGACATCTTGAACGTTACCGATATGCATGGTGTTGTAAATACTGCTCTCCACGGTATGCAGGAGCAGTTCGGTACTTTCACGGGCAGATTCAATCAGCATGTCCTGCTGATGGCGCACATTGAAAGTGGCATACGTAAAAATGCCGGCAACCAGCAAGGTTATGGTTGTTACAATAATACGAGTTGTCAGACTTCGGAATATGAACATTATCTCTCGTGACGCCTTCTACACTCTGTTATATGTAGATATTTACAGTACGCACTACTAATCAAGACACAAAGGAAATCACCACATCTCAACCAGGCGGCAATCGGTCATAACCATCAGGAGTGGCGCCAAATATGCAAAAGAGTGCAATCAGAGCTTTTTATCATGGTTTCCGAAAAAAGAGAGGATGGCATCATCCAGATTTATATCTTTTTTGGAATTGTCAGGTTTGGGTTTATTCACGGGCTGAGCGGTCGCTTGCCCGGTTTTCTGTAAAGGCATTTCAAAAAGCATCGAGATGTCACCCTTTTCAGAAGAACGTGAAGCGGATAATGGGGCAAATAGGTCGGCTGCCGGGATTGATTCCGGCTGCGGAGAGGGTATTTCATAGTTTTCAATCAACTGGGGCTTGATCGAAAACGCTTTTTCATCGAACTCGCCGGACTTAAGACGGCGCATCATATCTTTATGCTGCTCCTTCATCAGCTCTTCAACCACAACATCCAGATTATCCATTTTGAGGATGTCGGAATAACTGGTTTTCTTTGAACAGATAATGACACCACCGCGATAGAGCAGAGTAATGATGTGCGGATTGGCAACTCCACTGTCCTCGGTCTGAACGTGGAATACTTCACCCTTGTACTTCAGGTTATGATTGAATCCCAAAACCATAAGTCACCACCATCAACATATATACGTCATTTGACGGTATCACATACATTCAAATAATAGCAACCGCTTAAAAATAAATGCGTTGAAGAAGCATTTGGCCCAACATTCAATCGGGGTGTCTGCAAAAAACAGGCTCCCTGATTTCGCCCTAGAGCCGTTATTTTAATACACGGCATACCACGGGCAGCTTTTTTGCCTCAAGCATCCTGGGAGGCATTTTTAACACACTAGGAGTGTCCCAACAACTTCTTGATTTTGGCGACCGCTTCCATGGCATCCCGGGCATACAGGTCGGCGCCGATCCGGTCGGCATATTCCTGCGTAACCACCGCTCCGCCAACCATCGTAAATGTGATGATGCCCGCAGCCTTCAGCTTTTTTATGACATTGTCCATTTCGGACATGGTAGTTGTCATCAGAGCCGAGAGTCCGACCGCATCAACGGCATATTCTCTTGCCTTTGAAATAATAGTGGCAGCCGAGACGTTCTTGCCGATGTCGAAGACCTCAAAACCATGATTTTCCAGCAGAGTGCAGACAATATTCTTACCGATATCATGTATGTCGCCTTCAACCGTCGCCATCAGGATTTTTCCCAGGCTATTGAACTTCTGTCCCTTCATTTCCTGTTTGAGCCGGGCAAATCCGGCCTGCATGGTATCGGCCGACTGCATCACCTGCGGCAGGAAGAAGATATTCTTCTCAAAGCGCCGGCCGACCTCTTCCAACCCCGGCAGGAAACCTTCGTTGCTGATCTGAAGCGGAACCAATCCATCACTCAGGGCATCTTCAACCAGCCCGACAATACCATCGCGATCACCACTGATGATAGCCTGTGACAAGCGTTCGCGAATAGTCGGTGGAGAATCGGATACGGTCACAGGGGTTGGACCGCCAACCTGTTCGCCACGGTAAGCTTCGATGTAGACAGCTGCCTGGTGGTCACGGTTGAGCAGCACCATCGCCGAGCGCCAGGCATCCATCATCGGCTTGTCCTTGGGATTGATTATGGCAGCATCCAGGCCGGCCTCCATCGCCATTGAAAAGAAAGAAGAGGAGATCAGCGGACGCTGCGGCAACCCAAAGGAGATATTACTGACCCCCAGAACGGTTGAAATTCCCAGTTTTTGCTTGACCATACGGATGGCGCGGAGTGTTTCGGCGGCACGTTTCTGTTCGGCGCTGACAGTCAGAGTCAGGCAATCGATGATTATGTCGGAGTCGGGAATCCCCAGGCGGCGGGCAGCATTCCTGATGCGTCTGGCAATGGCCAGCCGGCCTTCGGCCGTGTCCGGAATACCGTTCTTGTCCAGAGCCAGTCCAATGACGGCAGCACCATATTTTTTGGCCAGTGGAAGTATTTTCTTGAGACTTTTAGCTTCGCCCGAGACGGAATTGATCAACACTTTGCCGTCCGCGGCCTTGAGACCGGCCTCCAGGGCAGCTGGACTTGACGAGTCCAGTACCAGCGGTGCACTGGCCACGCCGCTTACGCAGAACACTGCCCGCTCCATCGCCGGCGCTTCATTGATGCCGGGTGCGCCGACATTGACATCCAGGAGCGTGGCACCGGCCTGCTCCTGCTCGATCGCTTCCCGGCGGATATAGGCGACCTTCCCCTCCTGCAATTCCTGTGAATACAACTTTTTGCCGGTCGGATTAATCCGCTCGCCGATAATGGCCGTCTTGGCTCCGGCTCCCACCGATGTCCAGCCTGAACGGCTGGAGAGCAGTGTTGCTCCGGTCGTTGTGACAGGGGATTTCCAGCTCTGTTGGATATTCGCCAGCGCCAGTTTCATGGCGCGGATATGATCAGGTGTAGTTCCACAGCAGCCACCGATGATGCGCACTCCCATGGCAAGCATGCGCTCGTGATAGGCGGTCATTTCCTCGGGAGTTCCCGGGAAAACGGTCCTGTCGCCGATCAGTTGCGGCAACCCGGCATTTGCCTGCGATATCAGCGGCAAATGGGTCACGCCGCGCATGCGACGGAGTATTTCATAAATCCCATCCACTCCCAGCCCGCAATTGGAACCGACAATATCTGCCCCGGCAGCGGTCAGGGTTATTGCGGCGGATTCCGGCGGTGTCCCGAGAACGGAGCGGCCGTTGTCGTCGAATGTCAGCATGGCTATGATCGGAATCGTGGGAGAGATTTCCCTGATTGCAATAACCGCCGCGCGGCATTCTTTTATGTCCAGAAAAGTCTCAAGGCTGATCAGGTCGGCGCCAGCTTCCACCAAGGCCTGGGCCTGCTCACGGAATGCCGACTTCATGTCATCGAAGGTGACTTCTCCCAGTGGTTCGACAAACTGGCCCGTAGGCCCGATCGATGCACCGACATACGCCTTTCCGGCGGCCTCCTTGCGGGCGATCGCCACGGCACTGGCATTGATTTCGGCCAAACGCCCCTCCAGGCCGTAATGAGACAGCTTGAAATGTGTGCCGCCAAAGGTGTTGGTAATTATAATGTCGGCGCCGGCAGCGATGTAGTCACGGTGAACAGACGCGACCACTTCCGGCATTGTCAGGTTCAGTTCCTCTGGTGACTGTCCCGGCCGCAGGCCCCGCTCCTGGAGCATGGTACCCATTGCCCCGTCTAGTATCAGTACTTTTTCCTGTATCGCATCAAGAAATGGTTTCATTGTTTTTCCTTAAGCTTTTTTGATGGCTGGGAGACATCGGCATCCGGAACCGGTTGCTGCGGTAGCTCCAGCGTGTAATCGGGAGAGAGCGGTTCGGACAGGTCAAGGTGTTTCAATTGGAACGACTGTTCGCCCTCCAGGTTCAGCTTTACCTTGCTTATCTGCGGGAAATTAACCGTAACAGTGTCCACGATCGAGTAGACGGCCATCATCTCGGCGGAGCTACCGGAAGGCAGGGTATCCGCAAAAGCACGATTCAGATCGATAGAGGCCAAATCTCCATCTATACGTACCGCATTTATCACGGTTCCTTCCGGAAGAGGCTCGTCAAATTCACCAACCGGTCCGTTCAGCAACTCTTCGAGAACATCACCAAGACAGGCGACCGCATCTCCGCACGGGTCAAGTTCACGTGCCTCCCTGACCAGACGGGTGCCATCCGTCACGAAAAACAATACCGCCGTCCTCTTGCCGACCAAGGGCTCTATCTGCGGCGCAACAGGCAAATCACGGCTGTTGCGATATTTTTGCCAAAGCATAGTTCCGAAGACCAGGGCAATCACCAGAAAAGGTATCAGCAGATTGATGTTGATTTTTTTTCTCTGTTGCGGCGACATCGTTCAGCACGCTCCTTCATCGTCATCCAGGCCGACTTGATAGACATCTCCCAGGCGGCCCCCCAGAAATCTATTGCCGACACGTATGAAACCGGCCGGTATGTCGCTGACATAATAATGGTGATTTCCTTTTTCGGCCTCCGGGCGGAGCAGTTTCCTGTCCGTCAGAATCGAGGCAACCGTGCGGGCGGTTTCCTCGGCCGAATCAACCAGCGCCACATCAGATCCCATCACCTCCGCAATCAGCGGTTTGAGCAATGGATAATGAGTACATCCCAAAACCAGGGTATCCACGGCCGCCTCTTTAAGTTCCTGGAGATAACTCTGTGCGGTAAGACGCGCCACCTGATTATCGGTCCAACCTTCTTCCGCCAATGGGACAAACAGCGGACAGGCCCTGGTCAATACTTCGGCTTCCGGTTTGAGTCGTTTTATCGCACGGGTATAGGCGCTGCTGCGGATTGTGCCAGCTGTCCCGATCACACCGATCCTTCCGGAGCGCGTGATTTCCACGGCCCGGCGGGCGCCCGGTTCGATCACACCAACCACCGGAATAGAAAGCAGCCGTTTGAGGCTGGGGAGTGCCACGGCCGAAGCTGTATTGCAGGCCACCACCAACAGCTTGATATCTCGTTTGAGCAGAAAAGACGCGATCTCACCGGCATATCGCGTCACTGTTTCCGGGGATTTGGTACCGTAGGGAACCCTGGCGGTATCGCCAAAGTAAATGGTATCCTCCTGTGGAAGCACGCGTATTATTTCACGCAAGACCGTAAGACCACCTACACCGGAATCAAATATGCCTATCGACCGCCATGACACAATCAGACAACCTCAATGGAAATTTGCTTGTTAAATATGTAACTATATACTTTTATCCACCAATCAGGCAAGCCATTTGCTCGATTTTGACAGCTTTAACCAAGGTGGTCTCATACAGCTTGACGTAGCCCTCAAAATTGCATATTTTTCATATCAACAACCTGCCATAGCGGCTGATATTACACTGTTGCACCGTTCTCCAGCAGCAAACTACATTTCCTTTAACATTATTTTGCTTGGCATCATCCATATCCGCTTGAACATCATTAACAGAGGGAGACTCACATGTATTCCATGGACAATGTAGGCAGAAACACCATCGCTATGGTGCTGGCGGGCGGAAAAGGCGAACGGCTCAGCCCGCTCACTTTGCGGCGCGCCAAGCCCAGTGTCGCCTTTGGCGGCAAATACAAAATCATCGATTTTGTATTGAGTAATCTTTTCAACTCAGGCATCAAAAAGGTCTACATACTAACCCAATACCGCGCCTATTCGCTGAACAAGCATATCCGTGAGTCCTGGGGTAAATGGACCGGACTGGGCGAGTTCTATGTTGCCATCTCCCCTGAAACCAGCAGCGAAAGCGAAGAGTGGTTCAAGGGTACCGCCGACGCGATTCTCCAGTACCTGCGCTTTGTCGAGTCTTCTGACGCAGACTATGTGGCCATCTTCGGAGGTGATCACATATACAAGATGGACATTACGCAGATGATTAACTTTCACCGCATGAATCGGGCCGATATTACCATTGCCGCGCTGGAAGTGCCAGCTGTGGAGGCGGTGCGTTTCGGTGTCTTTTCCGTTGACGACGATGCCAGGGTGACCGCCTTTAACGAAAAACCGGAAGTTCCCGAAACCATACCTGGACGCGAAACCTGTTTCGCCTCGATGGGCAATTACATCTTTTCGACAAAAAAGTTGATTGAAGTTCTGTTGGAAGGAAAGAAACAGTACGAGGATCTTGATTTCGGCAAGCATGTGATCCCGATGATGCTGAAAAACAACGACCGGGTATTTGCCTACAACTTCAACGACAACGTGATTCCGGGCATGAAAGCCGAAGAACGCGGTTACTGGAAGGATGTGGGTACAATCGAATCATACTACGAGGCCAACATGGACCTGATTCATGTGTCGCCGCAACTGAATCTGTACAATTACAAGTGGCCGATCCTCACCAATCAGGGCAATCTGCCGCCGGCCAAGACGGTCTTTGACGATGACGACCGCCGCGGGCAGAATATCGATTCGTACGTCTGCGCCGGATGCATAACCAGCGGCAGCACGGTCCGGCGTTCGGTCATAGGCCCGCTCTGCAAGATCAACAGCTACAGCCTGGTTGAAGATTCCATCTTCTTTGAAAATGTCAACGTCGGTCGCTACGCTAAAATCAAACGCGCCATAATCGACAAGGGCGTCGTGATTCCGGATGGTTCAATCATCGGCTACAATCATGACGACGACCGTCGCAACGGCTATACCGTGACGGACTCGGGAATTGTGGTGGTGCCTCGCAAGGACAGATAATAGAA
>JAURXC010000387.1 GCA_030654645.1 Deltaproteobacteria bacterium
GTCCTTGGCGCCACGGCCGTCGATCTTCTTGCCGTGACCGTGATGCTCGGCCATTTCGTCGATGAAGGACTTCTTGATCTCGGGGAATTTCGTGGTGGGTGCGCTTGAGCTCTGGAATACGCCCCCTTCAGTCTCGATGGAGCCGAGTATTCCGTTCAGGGCGTAGACCGCCATGGCGGCATAGGTTCCGCGCGGTGTCATGGCCACTCCCGGCCCCATCCAGACGGCACAGGCGCTGCCGGCCTTACCCATGGCGCGGGCTACACGGATGATCTGCTCTTCCGGTATCAACGTCTTTTTGGCGGCCCAGGCCGGGGTCTTGTCCTTCAACTCGATGTTCCAGAACTTGACGACACCGTGGGTCTGTTTCTCTGTAAAGGCTGACTCGTCAACCGTAGCACCGGTCTTGAAGAGGTTTTTACCCTCCTTGAAATCGCCGACAAACTCCTTGCTCCAGAAGCCTTCGGTCAGAAGTACGTGGGCTATACCGGCAGCCAGTGCACCATCCTCGCCCGGCTTGATCGGCAGCCACTCATTGGCTTTGGCGACAGAGGCGCTCATGCGGGGGTCAACGGCAATCACCGTGCCCCGGTCGAGGATATCGCTGAACTTGGCAATGGCGTTGGGCACCTGGCGATTGGATGATAGCGGATCACAGCCCCACACCACCAGACACTTGGTCTTGGCCAGGTCATAATCCCGGTAACCGAAGAAGCCCTGGGTGTAGCCCGGCCCCATCTTTTCGGCCTCGGCACAGATGGCGCTGTGCGAAAAGTAGTTGGGGGTGCCGAAAATTTTGGGCAGGGTGCCGTAGAGCAGGTCGGTGGAGGTCGGAGAGTAGCGGCCACGCATGTACATCAGTTTTTCCGGCTCGTTGTTCTTGCGCAGTTCCATCATCCTGTCTGCCAGTGTGTCCAGGGCTTCATCCCAGGAGATCGGAACGAATTTCGGATCGATGCCACGCCCCTTCTGAGGGTTGGTGCGCTTCATCGGCACCTTGATCCGGTCAGGATCGTAGGTCTGCTGGATCATCAGGTGTCCGCGGGGGCAGCAGTAACCGCCGTTTGCTTTTGACAACTGGTTGCCGCGCACCTTGACGATGCGTCCCTCCTGCACCAGAAACTCCACCGGGCACCAGGCGGTGCAGCCCTGGCAGGTGGAGGGTATCCATTCACTTTTGGGCGCATCACCGGACATCGGCAGGTGACTTGCGGCAAAAGCGTTCAGCTTCGGCAATCCAACTACCGCCACGGCGCCGGCCGCTGCTGTTAACTTCAGAAAATCTCTACGTTTGATTTCCATTTATGTTCCTCCTATTTTTTATGACACTTGGCGCAATCGCCTTTTACCGAAAACGCTTTCTTGCCGTTGTGGCAGGTTCCACAGGATTTACCCTTTTGCATCTGCTTCATGGTGACCGTCTTGTGCTGCCCCTTGCTCAGGTAGAGCTTGTCATGGCAATCGGTACAAGCCAAAGCCATCCCTTCCACATGTGTATCGTGGCTGAAGACAACATCGCCCCCCTTGTTCTTAAGGTTGATGTCGCCGCCTCCGACAGTTGCCAGGGCACTTCCGAATCCGGCCAGTACGATACAGGCTGTTACTGCTGCAATTCTTTTCATTCGCCTACCTCCTTTCTTGGTGTTATGTGCGCAATGAAATGTTACCCGCAGGTAACATGCCGGTGTTTTGACTTCACATCCCGTCAGCGGGTGTGTCTTCCCGCAGCTTCTCCCACAGAGCCTTGCGGGAGATGCCCAGGATCTCGGCGGCACGGCCTTTCTGGCCTCCGGCAGCTGACAGCACCCGCATGATGTAGCGCTTTTCAAACGCCGCTACAGCTGTGCGAAGCGGCATGCCGATTGTGAACTTCTCAAATTGCGTGCCAAGGTGCGGGTCCACAGCGGAGATGATCGGCAGATCCCGTTCGTGAATGGTCTGGCCCGCGAAAAGCAGGGAGAGGTGTTCGATGATGTTGGAGAGTTCCCGGACATTGCCGGGATAACCCAGGTGCAGCAGGGCATCGAGCGCATCCGGAGTGAGCTGGATTTTTTTACCCTGCTTCCGGCCGTGACATTCGATGAAATGCGCCACAAGCAGAGGAATGTCTTCCCGGCGTTCACGGAGAGCAGGGACTCTGATGCTGATCGTGTTGATGCGGTAATACAGATCTGCCCGAAAGCGGCCTGAAGCAACCATGGATGCGAGATCGCGGTTGGTAGCGCATACCAGGCGGAAATCAAGATCATGTGGTGTAATGCTGCCGATGCGGGTGGAGCGCCGTTCTTCCAGCACCCGCAATAACTTTGCCTGTACCGCCGGACTGAGTTCGCCTGCCTCATCCAGGAAGAGAGTACCGCCCCTGGCCGCTTCCAGGTATCCGGGCCGGCTTCGGTCGGCTCCGGTATATGCCCCTTTTTCCACTCCGAACAACTCTGCCTCGATCAGCGTTTCCGGGATGGCGGCGCAGTTCACCTTCACCAGGGGGCCACTGGAACGGGCGCTGCCGGCATGGATGGACTCGGCCAGCAGCTCCTTTCCGGTGCCGCTCTCCCCCATCAACAGTATTCCGGCCTCGCTGGCAGCGGAGATGGCAACGATATCCAGAACCGCGCGCATGGCCGGTGAACGCGTGACAATGCTGGAACAGGCCGTGGACGATGCGGACAGCAGCGCCAGCTGTTTTTCCAGGGAACGGAATTCAAGCAGCCGCTCCAGCTTCAGTAGCAGAACATCCACGGGGAACGGTTTGGTGATGAAGTCGAAGGCGCCCAGTTTCATGGCTCGTACCGCCATCTCCACGGTTGCCTGTCCGGTCATGACCAGAGCGTTACACCTGGGTTGTGCCTTCAGGATCTCACCGAGTATGTCAAGTCCGTTTGCATCAGGCAGCCTGACATCCTGCAGCAACAGGTCAAATGACTCGTCGCACACGGATGCAAGCGCCTCGGCGCCGCTTGTGACCCATCGGGTCTGATACCCCTTCCTGTCGAGCGCCTGATGTAACGATTCTCCCAACAGCGGATCATCCTCCACCAGCAGCAATTTTACATCTTTCATGAAATACCTCGCGGCATTGAAATCGGGATACTGACGGTAAACCTCGTGTCACCGGGATGGCTTTCGAATTGCAGGTTGCCGCCATGCATCTCGGTGATGCTCTTGCAGATGGCCAGTCCGATACCGGTCCCTTCACCGGCCGGTTTGGTGGTGTAGAAAATGTCGAAGATCTGTTCTCGCAGCTCCACGGGAATTCCGCCCCCCTGATCATGCACTGAAAGCATATAACGGTCGTTGCCGGCAGTAGCTGTCAGGCGTACGATACCCTGGTCCGGCGATGCATCGGCCGCATTGATCAGCAGGTTGAGCACGACCTGATGAATTTTGCCCTTGTCCAGATTCAACACCAGTGAAGGGGCACAAAAATTCTCCGCGGTAAACAGCACGGACCTGTTTTTCAGGGTCATCCGGCCGAACTCCCGGATTTCTTCAAAAAAGCGTCCGCTCTCGACGGGCTGGATTTCCAGTGCGCCGGCGCGGCTGAAATCCGACAACTGGCGTACGATCCGTTCAATACGCTCGGCTCCCTGCTTGAGAATATCGAGATTGCGGTTCTTCCCTCCGACCTCCTGCTCCAGGTTGTAGATACAGGCAGCGATGGTGGCCAGCGGGTTGTTTACCTCGTGGGCCACTCCGGCCACGATCTTGCCTATGGAAGCCATCTTCTCGCTCTGCAACAGATGATTGACGGCCCGTTCGCGCTCGGTCTCGCTACGCTGCAAGCGTTTCAGCATCTGGTGAAAGCTCTCCTGCAGCACGCCGATCTCGTCCGGCCGCCGGGGTAGCAGTTCAACCGCCAGGTTTTCGGTGGAAACGGTCGCCATCAGCGTCGTCAGGCGTTGCAGCGGGCGGGCCATGTTCAGGCCGATCAGGTATGACAATAGGGCTCCGAACAGGAAGAAAAACAAAGCCGCCCCGGTTATCCGGCGGGCCAGGGCCTGTAATTCGGTTTCAAGCGGTTCTGTGGAAACCCCGACCCGGAGAGCGCCCCAACTTTTGCCGTGGATATTAAGCGGCATCGCCATGTCGAGGATCTGTGCACCGGAGGAGCCGCCAGGGATGAGTGCGCTGGTATATTTTTTTTCGGAAAGTGCGGTCAGGGTCAGTGCATCCGTACTGGTTGTGCCAAAGCGGGTGTAATCATTGTGAGCCAGAACCTTGCGGTTCTGATCGGTGACAAATACGTACATGACCGGGAAGGCGGGATTTTTTTTGATTTCCTCTACGAAATTGTCAAGGAGTCCCCCCTCTTCGATGACTCCCATTTCCTCGTAGAGCAGGGCATTGATGATCGGCGATGCCAGTGATGTCAGCATCTGCTTGCCTTCACCCTCCAGGCTCTCATACAGCAGATTGCGTTCATTCTTCCAGGCCCACCAACCCCATAGAGCTGAAGAGACGGCAACCAGCAGTACCGACAGCAGTACGAACTGGGTCTTGATGCTGACAAAGAAACGCGGCTTCATTTATGACAACCGATGCCGCAGCCATGGGGAATGTCGCGGATCATGCGAAATATGCCCTGATAGTCCTCTTTTGTGGCCGGAGCAAAACCGTAGCGGAACTCATCGTCCCAGGTCTGCATCATCTTCCGGTGTGCCGGATTTTTTCGGTCAAGTTTCAAGAGTGCCGTGGTTAGCGCCTTCACCACATGCGGGGGGGCATCTTTGCGCACCACCAGTGGCACCGCCGGAATCGGAGCAGACCAGGCCAGGATGCGCAGGCCGTGGGTCTTGTACTTCTCCGCCACCACGTCCTTGACGGCGCCGGCATCAAACTGTCCCTTTAGGATGGCCTTGGCCACGGCATCGTGATGTTGCAGATTGTTGAATGATTTGAGGTCTCGAAGTCCGATTCCGTTGTTCCACAACAGATAGCGCGGGATCAGGTTGCCGGATGTTGAATGGGGTGAGCCGAAGGCCATGGTCCTGCCACGCAGTTCCCTGATGCTTTTCAAGGGAGAATCGCTACGTACAATTATCGCGCTGCGATAGTATGGAACGCCATCCCTGTTGCGCGGCTTGAGGATCGGAACTGCATTGTACTGGGTGCTGGCCTCGGCGAAGGTAACATCCCCCAGTGAACTGACCTGGGTGGTCCCATCCCGCAGGAACCGGACCGCCTCGGGGTAGTCCCTGCTGATCTTCAGTTCGAAACGGTAGGGGGTCTCGGCGGTCAGGTAGTCCATGATCGGCTGGTAGCGTTTGTACATGACCAGCGGGTTGTAACGTGGTATGATACCGAAACGTATGAGCGGCTTGTCAGCTGCTGCCGCAGACATCTGCATGAACAGTAGAATAAGGCAGGCAAAAAATGATATTCGCTTCATAGTGAGATCCGGACGCTTGTGGGGGATTGAAATTTCGCCAACTATATCCGCTTTTGCGGATAAAGCAAGAGTTCAGCTCTCATTATAAAATCATTGCCCCATACCCTTCCCGAAGCGGTCAAGCTGCAATCCAGCTTGACGCGATCGATTAACAGCTCTATAACAGCTCACCATGAAACATCTTGCCCAAACCTTGAAGGCCCTTTCCGACCCAATCCGGCTGCGCATCATTCTCCTGCTGCAAGCTGAAGGGGAGCTGTGCGTCTGCGACCTGATGGCGGTGCTGAAACTGCCCCAATCCACGGTGTCACGCCACCTGGCCTACCTGAAACGCAGCTGCTGGGTTGATATCCGCCGCGAGGGGCTCTGGATGCACTACACCCTGAGTAGGGAAAGCTGCATTACTTGTCGGGAAATTCTTCTGATCCTCAAACAGCATGCAACGGACCTCCCTGAAGCGACCTCCGATCGCAGTGCGCTGATCTCCTTTCTCAAAAATAAACCTTCAAATTGCAGCTGAAAAACAAGAGGCCGATCATTTCTGACCGGCCTCTTTCTGTGTCACACAATGAGGTGTGCTGTCAGCATCTGAACCAGGATGCCATTCGGTCAAGTTCTCCCGCCAGCTCATTAAGGTGTGCAGCGGCCTTGCTGATTTTGTCGGCTGCGTGTTCCGCATCCCGGGTTATGGCGGCAATCTGCTCGACACCGTGCGAAACCTGGCCTGCCACGGCGGATTGTTCCTCAGCCGCCACGGCAATCTGGTTGACCACGGCCACACTCTGATTGGATGCCTCGACGATAGCAATCAGTGACTGATTTGCCTCATGTGCCAGAGTGATGCCTTCTTCTACTTTATGTGTCCCCTGGCGCATGGCGCTGACGGAACGCTCAGTGTCCTTCTGAATTTGCCCGATGGTGTCGGCGATCTCCCTGGTGGCATCGGCTGTCTGTTGTGCAAGTTTGCGCACTTCGTCGGCAACTACGGCAAACCCCATCCCCGCTTCTCCGGCGCGGGCTGCTTCGATGGCCGCATTCAGAGCCAGCAGATTGGTCTGATCGGCTATATCGTTAATGGTTTTGATGATGTCGCCGATCCTTGTCGAGCTTTCACCCAACGCTTCTATGACACCGGCGGCATCCCGCACTGAAGTGGCTATATGCTCCATTCCGGTGACGGTTCGCTCCACGACTTCACGACCGCTTGTGGCGCGTGCCAGGGCATTCCCTGATTCTGAAGCAGCCGTATGGGCATTACGGGCAACATCGTCAATGGTCTGCGCCATTTCAGTCATCGCTGAAGCGGCCTGGGTAGATTCGTTCGACTGGCGGGCGGCGCCGGCCGAAAGTTCACCGGAAGACTGGGCCAGCTCTTTGGCGCCGGTGTTGAGATCGGATATGGCCCGGCGCAGACTCTGCGTTATTTCGGCAAGCTTCGCCGTGGCAGTGTTGAAATGAACCGCCAGCGTTCCAAACTCATCCTTGCGCTGCTCATCCAGGCGTCCGGAAAAGTCCCCGCCTCCGAAGCGTTCCGCCATCTGCGACAATTCCGTTATGGGTTTGCTAATGGAGCGCAAAACCAGTCCGCTCAACAGCACACCGATTACCAGCACCGACAATCCCAGGATCGATACGGTTGCAATGTTGGTCCGGAAAACCTTGTTGACCGACTTGACCGCTTTTTCCTGCTCGGCCTGAGCCGAGGTCATCCCTTTTTTCCCCTCTTCTCGCTGTGCATGCAGCAGATCTTTCAGCTTTACATTCAGATCGGCAGCCTGTTTCTTGACCGCCAACAACTGTTCAATAGTGTCGGCAACGCCCCCCTTGGCCAGCAGCTGTCCGCGCACTTCGTTAAGTGACCCGATTACACCGCTTATGGCCGAGGTGCCTTCCACCTTGCCGTTTTTCCTGCCGCCAACCTTGCCCTGCAGCGCCGAGGCACGGCCAAATGCGGAGTTCATTGCACTTTTTATGTCGGCCAACTCCTTGGCATTGGCAACGCTGAAAATATCCCGGATCAGGCGGCTGATTTCGGAACCTTCCGCGATCAGCTCACTGGAAACCCCCAGGATGCTGCTGGCACTGCCGGCGCCCTGCAGCGAACTGTCAAAGCGGGTGTCTTCCTGGGAAAAATCCTCGGCGGCTTTTTCAACGATATCGCCCATAACCACGGTCATCTGGGACATGCGCTGGTTGGTCTGCGCCAGGGTCTGGGAAAATTTCTTGCGTTTATCCTCATCCGGCGTGGCCATCAGGCTGCTTTTCTGGGCTATCAGTCCCTCGGCGCCGGTGACGCGCTCCTTGACATCACTTACCCCTTCAAGCAACGGTTTGGCAGCGGTGGGATCGGACTTGACCATTTCACTGCCGGCCAGCTTGCGGCTGGCGGCGTTAAACTTGCTGGTTGCAATTGTTACGGCGGTTTTGCTGTCGGCCGCCGCGACTTCCAGTACCGTCTGTTTCAGTTCGCTGAGGGCATTTCCGGCATTCTGGACGTCACGCAGCTTCTTGGTGATCTTCTTGACCCCTTGGTTGGATACCGAGAGTTGGGTCATCGATCCGGATTGGGTTTTGCGCATGGAGCTGTCAAGCGAGCGCAGCCTCTGGGCAATCTGCTGCAACTTGACTTTCATGGCCTGGTCGGCATTGCGCCCGGCCTCCTCGGCTTTAAGGCGCGAATCGGTGACGGCGACTATTTCTTTAGTGATGGAGGCCAGCTGTTCAACGCCCGAAGACGTGCCGGCATTGGTAAACGAGGCCAGATCCTTGGCCAGTGCCGTAACGCTCTCCAGCGACTTTTCAACCTCGCCACTGGAGGCAGCGAATTCCGTCGTGTTCTGGCTGGCGGACAGTTTTACCAGACCGGAAGTATGTTCTTGAACAGCTCGTTGCAGCTCGATGGTCTTCAATTGATAAGGGGTTGACTTTTCAGTCAGGACATTGAGTTTGTTCTTGACCACGTTCATGCCTATCAGGCTTGATCCGCCGATTGCCAGAATGCCAATAACGGTGACCGCCATGATCAGGTACAGCTTTCCTTTAATTGTCATACTCGCTCCATCGGGCGTTTTATCTGTGTTGGCGGATATAATCGGACACAAAAAGGGCGCCGCACATGGCGACGCCCCTGAAACAGAGATTACAACTTCAGTCTTTGATGAACTTCTTGCCTTCGCCCGTGAAAAAATCAACGATTTTCTTTACGCCAGGCGAGGCTTCGCCCTTGGTGATCAGCATCAGCGGACGGCTGATTTCCGGAGTTTCCACGACCTTGACCTTTTCCTTGTTGCCGGGCAGGTTTATGAAACCCATGCTGACCGCGCCGATCCCTTCCGGAAACTGTCCCACATCCTCGATTTCCTTGCGGGTGGTCTCAACCTCAAGCGCGCCGTCAACATACTTGGTGCCGTCCATGATGGCCTTCTGGAAAACCTTGCGCGTTGCCGATCCCAGGTGCGAAGTGACGACTATGACCGGAAGATCCGGACCGCCGACCGCTTTCCAGTTGGCGATACTACCGTTGT